>CANKVI010000007.1 GCA_947487095.1 Acidimicrobiaceae bacterium
ATTTACTTTGATATTGGTCACATCTTCGTTTTGCGCATCGAAATCAATTTCGTCGTGCGTCACTTCAGGTTCCACGTAGTCAGCCTAGGTGTACCAGCACTCGCTAGCGCGTCAGCGCCATGACTGTTAGTGCTGTTGCATTAAACGACACGTGAGTAACGATGGATAGCCCTAACCGCTTCGTTCGTGAAAAACACAATCCAAGGACGAGCGCAAACGCGAAAAGCCCTGGAAATTCTGCAAGTTGCAGATGCACTGCCGCAAACCAGAAGGAAGCAAGAAACAGTGAAATTCGAGCACCGTATGCAGCCGCCAAATTGTGTTGGATGAATCCTCGATACACGATCTCTTCCACGAGAGGTGCGCAAATGACGACAATCACAAAAAGGAGCACTATCCACGCACCCTGCGCCGCATCGAACAAATCGTTTGCTCGCTTTTCAACTGCTTCCTTATTGAACAGTGAGGGGAACATCAGCTGGAACGGAAGCGTCACAAGAACCACCAGCAGCAATTGGCTCGCCATTCCAAGTGGAATACCCCACAAGTCCTTTGCTTGAAAACGTATTGCGAAATCCTGAGCAAAGTTTCCAGATCCTTGTCGCTTTGATACCCACATCAAAACACCGATGTACGGACCCCACAGCGTTAGTGCCGACAACGCAAGCACCCAAGTTGGTACAGCATCTACACCCGCATATCCGAGCACCGAGATAACTACGGAACCACAAATGTTGGCAAAAAGATACGTCAATGACCACACCGCGAACACGCGGAACGGCGGAACCAGTTGCGGCTGCTCAGCCAGCAAGACGATTTGGCACGATCAAGCGGAAACGATCGCGACGATCTTCCATTCTCCACCCGCCAGGAACCGTAAGCCGCCTACCGTGCTGTTCGCACAGGTCGTACGCGTGAGGATCATTTTCCTGCGCTAGGTCATCGATCCAGACCAAAGCACGGCTGTATTGATAGGTCAACGTCATCGACGCATCTTCCTTGCAAACAGGACGGGAACACTTACGAGTCACGGTGTAAAACCTAATTCTTGTGACATATAAAACGGTGGATTTGAGCCGTAGCAAGGCACGACGAGACACCTTGCAACATCTGCCCGTAACATGGCCCCGTGAGCAAACTCCCACCACCTCCTCCACAGTCCAACAAGCGCAAGAACTCCCCTCTTTCAGGAAAGCCAGGTTCATCAAAGCCTGGGCAGAACAAGTCGGGCAAAGAGCGCACACCCATGCCTCGCTGGGCAGTGTGGGTATTGATTGCAGTCGCAGCAGGACTCATCGCAGGCCCACGCTTGTGGCCTGCTTCGACTGCCACGAAAGTGACTTACACAGAGTTTCTTGACCTTGTTCAAAGTGGCAAAGTCAGCAGTGTTGAGATCAACAACTTGAGCAACACCATCAGCGGAAAAATGTCTGACGGCAGTGAGTTCATCACCACTGGAGCAGCATCGCTGTCCGATGCGGATGAGCAGTTGCTGAAGGAAAAAGGTGTCGACTACGACTACTCAACTCCTCAAGGCAATTTCTTCACGAACTTGATCCCAATTCTGCTCCCATTTTTCCTCATCATGGGTTTCTTCATTTGGATGCAACGCCGTGCGATGGGTCAGGCCGGAAACATCATGTCTATAGGTCGTAGTCGCGCGAAGAATTACAACGCAGACAAACCAAGTACCACGTTTGCTGATGTTGCTGGATATGAAGGTGTGAAGCAGGAGATCAAAGAAGTTGTTGACTTCCTTCGCATGCCAGAGCGTTTTAAGGAAATTGGTGCGCGCGTACCAAAGGGCATTTTGCTCGTAGGACCTCCGGGAACAGGAAAAACTCTGTTCGCACGAGCAGTTGCCGGCGAAGCTGGTGTTGGGTTTCTGTCAGTAACCGGTTCCGACTTCATGGAAATGTTCGTGGGCGTTGGCGCAAGCCGTGTACGCGACTTGTTTCAGCAAGCAGCAAAAATGGGCCGTGCAATCATTTTCATCGATGAAATTGACTCCATTGGTCGAAAGCGTGGAGCTGGTCTCGGTGGTGGTCACGACGAGCGTGAGCAAACACTTAACCAAATGCTCGCTGAAATGGACGGCTTTGAAGCAACCGAAGGCATTGTCGTCATGGCAGCAACAAACCGCCCCGACATTCTTGATCCAGCGTTACTTCGCCCAGGTCGCTTCGATCGCCAGATCATTGTTCCGCTGCCCGAATCCGATGAGCGACTTGCAATTTTGAAAGTTCACTCGCAAGGCAAGCGCATGGGATCAGACATCGACCTTGACACCATGGCAAAAGCAACTCCCGGTATGAGCGGTGCAGACTTGGCAAACCTCGTCAACGAAGCAGCTCTTTTTGCAGTACGCCGCGGTTCAACCCACATTGAGCGAATTGACTTTGAAAATGCTCGCGACCGAGTTGTGCTTGGCGCGCGACGCGAAAGCTTGGTTCTCAACGCCGAAGAGAAGCGTGCAACGGCGTACCACGAAGGTGGACATGCCGTTCTTGCAACCGTGCTTCCTTACAGCGACCCACTGCACAAGGTGACAATTTTGCCGCGAGGCATGGCACTTGGTGTCACCTGGTCACTCCCTGAAGAGCGCCACACCTATTCGCGTGAGTATTTTGAAGATGTCATCTGCAAAGCAATGGGTGGACGCGTTGCCGAAATGATGGTGTTCGGAGCACTCAACAGCGGAGCCGCGAACGACTTGGAGCAAGCAACAAACATTGCTCGCCGTATGGTGCGCGAATGGGGAATGAGCGACGCAGTTGGCCCGATGGCATTTGCAGGTCAACAACAAGTATTCCTTGGTGAAGACCTCATGACAAGTGGTCGCGAATACAGCGACGAGATGGCTCGCAAGATTGACGACGAAATCAGTCGCATTCTTCGCGAACAAGAAGCTCGTGCACGCGTAACCCTTGAAAAACATCGCCGCGGTCTTGACCTTGTTGCACAAGCACTTCTTGATCAAGAAACAATCGATGCTGCAATGGTCTCACGACTCATTCAGCAAGGGCTCGGCGAACCAAGTCGCCAAACCACTCCAAACAACTAGTGGCAATCCCCCTCCTGGGGGTCAGGAAGACCATCGCGTACGCGAGCCAATGCGGCCCATATATCGGTTGCGCTTGCTGGCCCGAGAAAACCTTTATGCACTACGCCTTGGCCGTCTGCGATCAACAGCGTTGGCACCGCATCAATGGCATATTTCTTATGCATCTCTCGATGAGAAGTAAATTCACAAATTTCAACTGCAACTGACCGAGATTTGAGCACAACTGCTTTGCGCTCAATATCTGCACACGTCGTACAGGATGAAGAAGTGAACGCCAACACCAACCATTCTTTATCCGATTCTGAAAAATCACTTCGGTCAACTTGCGTTGGCATTGATGGGTTCGCCTGTGTTGGTGCCTGAACTGTTCGCTTACTCAACACCTTGTTCAGCGCAACAGCTACGACAATCGCTGCCGCGACAATGAGCAAACGAATCATGAGCCAACTTCCGGCGATGGAATTGTCGGTATCGCAAGGACCGCACTACGACCGATCAAGTCGTGGCCGCGCAACAGCATGCGTTGCACCACAACTGGAGTTGTTGCGCGAATTACGACTTCGCCACTGGATACTCCGGCTGGCACTGGAATAGAAACAAGGCCACTCGCTGGAAGCACAATTGATTCCAGCCCAACAATTGGCACTTCTCCTGCTGGACCAATTTGCGAAACGGTTACTGTTCCGTCAAGCGGAGTTGCATTCAACACCACAAGTGAATCGTCAATTCCACTCGAGACTCCACTTGGGGCAATCCACACCGTTGAAGTTGCACCCATTGGAGCACCCAAAACCACCGAAGTGCCGACGGTGTTGCCCGCTCGCCTATTGATGACTTGTTCCACAACAACGCCTGTGGCCTCTACGCCAGGCTCACCTATTGACGAAACAACAATTCCGTAACGACCATTTGGAACACCCGGCAACGACCCAGTATCGAACAGCGTGACTCTTCCTGCTGGTGCAGTAAGACTCGCAGGTTCAATTTGAGCATCAGGACTTGCGCCAATCACAAACATCACGCTCAAGATCGCATCGTTACGCGTTGGATTCAAAATTACTAATTGCTCGGAACTTCCTTCCAGCTTTTCACCATCTGCAAACCACCACTCTGAACTCACACCACTTGCGCCAAGCGCCATGGTGTAACCCAATCTTCCGTCCCCCAGATAGTGCTGTGATCGACCGACAACCAATTTTCCGGACGTTGCATGCACCTCAACCGCGACCACCGGCTCATTACGCGCACCCTCATCGGCCATGTTTAGTGCGATAACAGATCGTGGAGGAATGACGAAGCCATGCAGACGGCTTGGCTCACGGGTTGATTCCTTCGTAACAAAAGAGACATCAACAACTGTTGAATCGCTGTACGGATTTGTG
Organism: Acidimicrobiaceae bacterium; assembly: GCA_947487095.1. The sequence goes on from CANKVI010000007.1 coordinate 4,447, forward strand.
AGAATAATGTGATTCAGACTGTCGGCGCCTGTAAACCCATCAGCAAAGTACCAATCTGTTGCAGGTTCATTCGCGCACTGGGCAACAGAATTTCCCGCAGGATGATTGATGAACTGCTCGGCCGTCCCGACACCACCGAGAATCTCCACAATCGCGCTGATAAATGAAGCCTCTATTCCTTCTTTCACGTTTACTGCTACCTGTGAACGTGCAGCAACAGTCACCGAAGTCACAACTGGAGAAACTCCCACTCCAAGTCGAGTGATCGTGGCATTAAAGTCTGTGTCAGAAGGGTTCGAGATCACAATTGACCCAGAGATTGTCCCATCGTTGCCTGGCACACCTGGACAAAACCAACTCGTGGAAATGCGCTGATCCAACGACACAAACGGCATGACCGGAACGGGAACCATTTCAGATTCGGCTACAACTTCGTCGCGCTGATTTGTTAACACCATTGCACCGACCATCAACAGCGCCGAGACAAAAACAGCTAACTGACGAATACTTAAGTGCGTGCGGTTCTGCACGTTTGCGAGACGTTGGTTTTCGTTCATTGTTCTCCACCTGCATTAAATGACAGGGCCGGCAAACCTTGGTCGCCAACAACGGTCACTTCACCGCTTTTGTCTTGTAGAAAACGGCGCTTGATTCTGCCAATATCGAAAACCGCAAGCATTACCAACAGCCACAGCAGTGTTTGAACAAACATGAACGCATACTGCGAAATTGGGGTGCTGTATTGCAACTCCACCAATCCACCATCGCTCACGTCAAATGCCGTTGTGCCACCAAAAGCAATTCGCGGTTGTACTTCCGTTCCAGCAACTTCAAGACGAAGTCGTTCACTAAATGGAACCGCTAGGTGCACCGTGGCAGAGCCAACTTCCGTTGCAACGCTTGCAATATCGTCAACACGTGCGATCGGCATTGTCGATTGCAATTCAGATGACAACAACACTTCATCGCCTGCTTGCTTGCTCAATATTGAGGAATTCTCGTCAAGAACTGAAAGCGAAGGAAGCCACGCCATGTTCTCGTAAATCACCAGATCACTTGCAAGATACACACGTCGAAAATCAAGTTGAGTAGAAAGTGCTGCGAGCAAACCTTCTGGAAGCGGCAGTGGCCTATCTACCGTCGACTCGCCACCATCAATTTTCGGCAACACGACATACCGCACAGCAAGTGGTGCTAGCAGTCGCCCACCGCGTACGGTCTCACGCCCAATAACTGCGCGAAGTGCATTCTTAACATTGCTATTCAGTTCGTTCGGCTTTGACCATCGGTCCCGCATGGTCAACTCACCATCGTCGGCAATAGCAAACGCAACAGTGTCGGTAACACGCATTGACGAGATTGGAAGCACCTCACTTCGCCCCACGTACACAACGTTGTAGTCACCTTCAGGAGGGTTTGATTGCATTTGCGTATACAAATCTGCGACCACCGAATTCGACTGATTCCATGAGCCTCCTACCGCCATCGAAACAGCAGGTAGTGCACCGACCAAGGATGCAATCACTGCGCCAGTTACAACAGGCTTCCACCATCTGTATGCCGATGTCAGCTCATCATCGAAAACAAAACTCGCCAATGCACCAGCACCAAGCGCAAGTCCGCAAGCAACAACGGCCAAGAGTTGACCGAAGCTTGGCGCGGCAATATTGAGCACATCGGAGTCAATCAAAACGATCAATAGACCTGTAAACACCACGAGAGACAACGAGCGCGTTGCCCAGATGAAGGTAGTTGAGCGGGTCACTACGACACTCACAAACACGGGAATGTAAAGACCTAGCGCAATAATTCCGAATCGCAGTATTCCGCCATCAAACCTTGCAAGCTGAGTAAGGCCCACTTGCTGAACTGATGCCGCTTGGCTTCCAACGAAATGGTCTATCCACTGCGAATTCGCAAATTGACTGACCCATGGCGCGTTCAGCACCAATGCACCAACCACCAACGCAACAACGACACGCCTCACGGCAAAGGCTTGTCGCATGCTTAAGCGAGCAATGAGTCCGCCAATGATCCATGTAATTGCCACCCAAACAACAAGTGCCAGGAAGGTTGGAACGAAAGCAAATACCACTGCAGTAAACAGCACTGCAGTGGCAAGAAGCTGAGTTTGTTTTGCACCACTTAAACCTGACTCAGCTCGAACAAACAGTCGTATCACCCATGGAAGCGACGCGTACACGAGCACATCACTCAGGCGACCTTTACTGAGCGCAACGAATGGGAGTGGTACTGCGACATACATCGCCATGCCAATTACGCGCGCGCGAAGCGAAAAATACCCTGCCGGCACTTTCCACATCCCAAATGCACCGACAAATACGGAACCAATGATGAGTGCTGTTTGCAGTGTCCCGGTTTGACCAAAAGAGATTGCCCCCGCAATCGCCATGAGTACATAGCCACTCGAGTTCGATCCAGCAGAACCAAATCCGCCTTGCGTCCACCCGCTTACAAATGAAGAGATCAATGCACGTGGAGACTCAGTTGCAGACCGCATTGGCAAAAACTCACCGACACGCGAAACTCCATTCCAAATAAAGTTCCTGCTCCCCACAAGCACAAAAACCGTAACTGCAATAAACACATTGGTAACGAATCGCTGATGGCTCACCGCGTTCTTGCGATCTTTTTGGGCTAGCGAAGCCTGCTGAATTCGTTTACTGCGACGTCGCACAAACGATGAGAATCTTGCACTTCCGGAAACCTGCAGATCATGAATCTCGCTTGCTGAAACACGCCGCAGTGGCCGCACTTCGGACCTCCGACGAATGATGTACGGCAAATCAATTACTACTGCAAGCGATGCGCGAAGCGACGCAAGAGCTGCGGTGAATCCTCCACCAAAAACCCCTGCGACAACTTGCACAACAGACGCAACCAACATCTGCAACATGACAAACGGAAGTTGCAGGCTGCCCGAAAGTGAGACCACTGTGCGAACACGATTGCGAGCTTGAGCATAAGTTCGCGCCATGTCGGTGGCTCGACTATCTATACCGTTTCTGTGACGCGCTTTTGCTGACGGAACAATTAGTACACGCGCTCCACTCAAATGAGCACGCCAACAGAGGTCCAGATCCTCTCCGAAAAAATCAATTCTGCGATTAAAGCCGCCGAGTTCTCTAAACAGGTCCGATCGAATGAGCACACAAGCAGAAGAAAGCGCAAACACGTCGCGCACGCTGTCGTGTTGTTCTTGATCTTTTTCGTTTTCACCAATCATCTGCTCAACTTCGCCAATGCGATCAACATTGAGTCCAACACTTTGCAAAATCGTTGGGTCGTCCCACTCCACAAGCTTTGGTCCAACCAGACCAGCATTGGAGCGGTAGGTCTCTTCAATCAATCGCTCAATTGCTTCTGGCTCGAGTGCCACGTCGTCGTGTAACAGGCAAAAGAAGCCACCCTCTCCGTCAACAAGCCGAGCAACTTCATTGGACACCAACCCGAAACCTGGATTGCCCTCAATTTGACGGACCACAGCTTGAGGCAAAACAGAATGAATAAGTTCGGTTAGGTCGACATCAAATCCGTCAACGCCATGTGCCTTGCCACCGACCACAAAAAACAGGGTTTGCAACTGCGGGTACGTTTGGGCGGCAAGAGCCCGAAGTGACTCCTCGAACCACGGGCCGGGCCGATAGACCACCATGCTGGCCACAACGGGCGGGGCGACCAAAGCCCGTCTTGGGAACCGCTCATCTTCGGCTAAATGGTCGGTATTCATCACGGCTCATTCAGGCTAGTTGGCTGTTGAAGAGACCTCATTCCACAGAATTGTCGCTACTGCTTGCAATAGTTAGCACTTTGGGCTACCCTTGCTAGCACAAAGTTTTTAAACCCCGTAACCAAAGGAACCCCCATGAAAATTCCGAACATCAAGTTCCCAACAATTCCTAGTCTTGATCTCACCAAATTCGATGCACAAAAAGTGCTCAGTCAACTTCCTCGCATACCTACCGACCGCGCAAAAGAATTAGCGAAAGACGCCGCCTATACCACTGTTGGTTTTGGTGTTCTTGCCTTTCAGAAAACTCAAGTGCGTCGCCAAGAAGTGATCGCTGAAGTCAAAGCAAAACTGCCTGTAGTTGCCGAAGAAGCCGTCGCCCAAGCAACATCAGCAATCACTAACCTACGAAGGCTTGTCTCCAACAGAAAACCAACCACCGAACAGCACAGCTAGTTCGAAAATTGCCCTCCCAGAGGGCACCTCTTCAGTTGGTATCGGGCTGTTCATAGCTGGTGTTTCAGCGTATGTATTTTTTAAAATTGGCCAACAAGCACTTGGTCAGGATGGCTTCAAACCCATTGTTGCGATGTGGTTCATCGCTTTTGCGCTGATTCCTGGATTTTTCCTTCCCATTGAACAAGAAGTGGGCCGGGCACTATCGCACCGCCGCGCTATCGGCCAAGGCGGGTTACCAATTGTTAAGCGCGTCCTGCAAATCACAGTCATTATTTTCGTCGCACTATGCATTGTTGTCATTGCACTTTCGTCGCAAATCAATAGCAACTTGTTCGACGGAAACGATGTAGTCACCTGGTGTCTACTGCTTTCACTTGCAACATATGCGCCGATGCACCTCGCTCGAGGAATTTGCTCGGGTAATGCACGATTCGGTTCATACAGCATCATCATCGGTCTTGACGGCGCGATTCGAGTAATCAGTTGTGCGGCGTTGTGGATTGCAGGAGTAACCAACATTGGTGCATATGCGCTGACCATTGCGCTTTCACCTGTTGTCGGCGTTCTCATTGCTGCACTTACCGGAAAATTAAAAACGGAACCCGGCCCAGAGGCTACGTGGGCTGAAGTAACTCCGAACTTAGGATGGTTGCTTCTCGGTTCACTCTTTGCGGCAGCGCTCGTGAACGCCGGACCAATCACCGTTGACATTCTCGGCCAAGATGCACCACCGGAACTTGTCACCCGATTTGGTAATGCAGTTATTTTTGCGCGCATTCCATTATTTCTCTTTCAAGCAGTGCAAGCCGCACTGCTCCCACGTCTGGCTCGGCTTGCTGCACAGCGAAAACTCTCCGAATTTATTCGCGGACTAAAGCAACTCCTGATTCTCGTGGTGTCAGTAGGAGTACTTGGAACCATTGGTGCATTCCTTATCGGACCATGGGTACTCGAACTCGTATACGACGGTGGAATTGATCGACGAACGATGACCTTGCTCACGTTCGCAAGCGCTCTGTACATGCTTGCTCTTGCAATCGCCCAGGCGGTTATTGCCTTAAGCGGTCATGCTCGAGTTGCAGTTGGCTGGGGTGCAGGATTCGCAACTTTTGCAGTAGTCGCTTGGCTCTCGAGTAATGATCTATACCTCAGAGTAGAGCTTGCACTCGTTGCGAGTTCGCTGGTCTCACTAGCAATCTTTGTAGTTTCGCTGAAGCAAAAAATGAGTGGTGATGCGATGTTTGATGACGCATCAATTATTGATGCTCTTGCCGAGCGTCCGCTCGAATAACTACTTACTGAGACGGCGAGCTTCGTATTCGAGGTCGTGCTCAACCATCATGGCAACGAGTTGCTCAAAGTTCACTTCTGGTTGCCAACCAAGTTTGGCTTTTGCCTTCGCTGGGTCGCCGATAAGCAGATCGACCTCTGCGGGACGCAGGAACTTGGCATCATGGCGCACATACGGCTTCCAGTCGCCTAGCCCAACCTTGTCAAAAGCCAAGGTAAGGAACTCTTCAATTGAGTGTGTTTCGCCTGTTGCAATTACATAATCGTCTGGTTCGTCTTGCTGCAACATCAACCACATTGCTTTTACATAGTCGCCTGCATAACCCCAGTCGCGTTTTGCATCGGTATTGCCGAGCACGAGTTCTTTTTCCACACCGAGTTTGATTCGTGCTGCCGTATTCGTAATTTTGCGGGTGACAAACTCGAGACCGCGACGCGGTCCTTCATGGTTGAATAAAATTCCTGAACACGCATACAGACCGTAACTCTCGCGGTAGTTCATGGTGATGTTGTGACCAAACACTTTGGCAACTCCATATGGCGAGCGCGGATGAAATGGAGTCAACTCAGTTTGTGGAACTTCGCGCACCTTGCCAAACATTTCTGACGACGATGCCTGATAAAAACGAATTGGGTTGTTCTGTGCCCCGCCCACCATTCGTACAGCCTCAAGCGCACGGAGCACACCAAGGCCCGTCACATTCGCGGTGAGTTCTGCTTGATTGAACGACATCGCCACAAAAGAAATAGCGCCCAAGTTGTAAAACTCGTCTGGCTGCACATATTCAAGAGCTGTCACCAAACTAGTGAGGTCGGTGAGGTCTCCTGGAACAATTTCGATGAATGGAAACTCATCGCGCAGCATTTCTGCGCGGGGATTGTTTTGCCCTTTCATCATGCCGTACACCTTGTACCCCTTTGAATGAAGTAGTTCTGCAAGGTGGCGACCGTCTTGGCCAGTGATTCCCGTGATGAACGCTTTACGCATAATGCATTCAAATCTATCAGTACGATCACTGACGTGATTGCTGTTCTCGCAGGTGGCGTTGGTGCCGCACGTTTTCTTCGCGGACTCATGCTCGAAGTTGAGCCCCAACACATCGCATCAATTGTCAACACTGGCGATGACACCGTGCTTCATGGATTACACATTTCGCCCGATCTCGACACGGTTACCTACACGCTGGCTGGAGCAATTGACCCTGAGCGTGGCTGGGGGCTCGAGAACGAAACGTGGATAGCGATGGAGGCATTGTCTAAATATGCCAATGTCCGTCCAAACAATTCACACGCTGCTCCAACATGGTTCAATCTCGGCGATAAAGACCTAGCGACACATTTCTACCGAACTGCGCGTCTTGCTGAAGGCGCAACACTTTCGCAAGTCACAAGTGAGATTTCTCGGGCTTGGGAACTGAGTCTGCATCTTGTTCCAATGACCAATGACAGCGTGCGAACCATGATCACGCTTGCAGAAGACTGTGCGGCTGGCGGCGCAGGGTCACAAATCAGTTTCCAGGAATACTTCGTAAAGCATCACCATAGCGTTGCGGTATCGGCCGTTACATTTGCGGGATCACAGACAGCAAAGCCAAATGGTTTGGACATGTTTGCAAGCGCTGATTCCATATTGATCGCGCCATCCAACCCGCTGGTTTCCATAGCACCAATTCGATCGCTTGCAGGAGTTGATGAAGTTCTTTCCTCGCGTCGCGACTCTGTGTGCGCGATTTCGCCAATTGTGAATGGCGCGGCATTAAAGGGCCCTGCAGATCGTCTCATGAATGAACTTGGCCATGAGACTTCAGTCGTCGGCGTAGCAAAGATTTATGCGCCAATCTGTGGCACTCTCATTATTGACAACGCTGATGCGCACCTCGCCTCTGCAGTTGAGGCGCAAGGTATGCGCTGCGTCGTTACCGACACCATCATGAAATCACCGCAGGTATCTGCTGCACTTGCACGAACCGCACTGGAGGCAACACGATGAACAGACTTACTGCTTGGGGCATTGAAGGAATTGGCGAGGTCGTTCCTGGTGATCAAGTTGGCGACATTGTGGTGAATGCTTGCCGTACAGAACCCAACGGTCCTTTGCAAGACAACGACGTTGTGGTGGTAACACAAAAGATCGTGTCAAAGGCCGAGGGAAGACTTGTGGAGATTGACCCGGAAGACCCACTCAGCCACAAACAATTAGTCGAAGACGAAGCTGTGCGAGTCGTGCGTCGGCGAGGCGACTTGATCATCACGGAAACGAAGCACGGCTTTATTTGCGCCAACAGTGGAATTGATTTGTCCAACGTGGAACGCGGATTTGCCGCACTTCTGCCGCTAGACAGCGACCGTTCCGCCCGCCGCATTCGCGACATCATCCAGGCAAAGTTGGGCGTTTCTGTTGGCGTAATTGTGAGCGACACATTTGGACGACCGTGGCGCAAGGGACTCACTGATGTGGCAATTGGAGTCGCAGGAATTGCTGCTGTTGTTGACTTACGCGGAACGCCAGATGCACTTGGTCGCACCATGCAAGTGACCGAGGTGTGCGTCGCAGACGAACTAGCGAGCACCGCAGAGCTCGTGATGGGAAAGTCTTCGGGTATTCCCGTGGCCATCGTTCGAGGAGCAGACCCATCGTGGTTCCGAGATGCATCAATGTCCGAGATCGTTCGTCCTCCGCAGGAAGACCTATTCCGCTAGCAGCTATAGCTGTTTGAAGTGTTGGCGAATCACGCCAAGGCCATCGTGCAGTGTGGTCCAAGGTGTCCAACCGAGTTGGATCTTGGCACGCACATTCGACACCGCTGTTCGTTGCAAATCTGCAGGCCGTGCTGAGATCTTCTGTGCTTTTACCGTGGTTCCAGCAGCGAGTTGTTTGAACAATTCTTCAATAGACGTCTGCACTCCAGTTCCAATGTTGATGAGCAAACCATCTCCGCGATTTTGTGCGCGTATCAATGCATCCACCACGTCGTCAACATAAACAAAGTCTCTCGTTTGCTTGCCATTGCCAAAAATCTGAGCGTCCTCACCTCTTACTATTGCCGCTGCGAAAGCTGCAACAACTCCATCCTCTGCACGCTGACGCAACCCGTAGACATTGGTAGTTGCCAAAACCGTGAATTCAATGCCGTGTTTTTCTCGGTATACACCCAGCAAATCAATCAAAGTTTGCGCCATTACGTGAGGCACGCCAATTGCATCGTTCTTTCTTCCCTCTTTCACAGGAAGATGCTTTGCATTTACTTCACCATAAATCAATCCAGCCGCAATACTCACTACTACTTTCTTCACACCATGATTGCGTGCTGCTTCCAAAACAGAAAGCAACATCGGAACTGCCCGCATCACAGACGAATTCTCTGAAGCATGTGGTGCAAGTAGCGCAAAGTGATACAACACATCTGGTCTACGTAGCCCGACGAGTTCTGCAAATTCAAGACTGGCGACATCGAGATGATGAAACCGGAGTTGGCCCCCCATCGCACGCGCATCCCCAAGATTGGCGAGCGAACCGGTGGAAAGGTCATCAACTACTTCAACTGCGTGACCGTCGGCGAGTAACCGTTCAACGAGATGAGATCCGACAAATCCTGCTCCACCGCACACCATCACCGTTGAGGTGGATGCTGACATGACTAGGAATTCTCACCTTCGGGGAAGCGACCACCTGATGAAACTTCGCCGGACTGCACAACACCAGTTGGGCCAACAATGCAGTCAACAATGCGGGCATCATTGCCAACACTGCCCATCACAATGGATCGTTCGACAACTGCTCCGTTGCCGATGATTGCACCGTCAAGCAACACCGAATTACTGACGTGTGCATGCTCGCCAATGGTTGAACGTGCAGAAACCACGGCATCGCGGACTATCGCAGTACTAGCAATTGATGCATCAGCGTGCACCGCAGCATCAGCCGAATTACGCAACTGTGCAGCAATATCGCAGTTTGCTTGCACATAGGTATCTGGCCTACCCGCATCAATCCAGTAATCATCCGTAGCCATTGCGAAAAGCCCGCCCTCTGCTACCAATTTCGGGAAGGTGACGCGCTCGATGGACAACTTTTCAGTTCCAGGCATGAGCGCAAGCGTTGACTCCTCCATGACATACGTTCCTGCACTTGCAAAGCGACTCGTCGTTTCTCCTGGCTGAGGCTTTTCGACAAACCGCAGCACTCGCCCGTCTAAGTCGGTTTCAACAATGCCAAATTGTGATGGATCATCTACTGGCGTAAGGGAAATCGTGGCTTTCGCACCACTGCGCCGATGGAATGCAACTAAATCTGCAACGTTTAGGTCAGTCATCACATCACCATTGGCAACAATGAATGTTCCAGAAATTTCTGCTGCGCGAGCAGCAAACCCGATTGCACCAGCAGTATCAAGTGGGGTCGACTCAACGGCATACGACATTCGTACGTTGCCACACATGTTGTTTGGAAACTCTGCAAAAAACGGTTCGGGTTTGAAACCAAGCGCCAACACCACATCGGTGACCCCACCTTCGGCCAACCGATTGACGAGCCTGCGAATCATTGGCACATGCGCAACGGGCAACAATGGTTTTGGAATGGCGTACGTCAGCGGCCGAAGCCGAGTACCAAAACCTCCAACGAGCACGACAGCGTGCATCGTGGGTGAACTATCCCTGATAGTCCGCGAGTGAATCTGCGACAGCAGGTCGCGGCACCTCAGTTCCGTCTGGAGCGAATGCCAACACCACCGTCATTTGGTCATCAATCTTGACTCCACCGAAACTGGCGATTGACAACTTTGATTCTGCAGAACCGCTTTCCCAAACATAGACACTGATTTTTGCGTCTTTGTCTGCACACTGCGTATCGGTTTCTGAAATCTTCGTTCCATCTTTGAGCGTGATCGAGTCATCAGCGACTGTCATTCCATACAGACCAAAAATGGTTTCAAGTTTTGCTTTGCGCTGACCGGCAAGCGCTTGTGGCAGCCAACCAACAACTCCGTCGCCAATGATGGCCGCTGGAGTTTCTGTTGTTACAGCTGCAAATTTGTCGGTTGGACTCAGCGTTGCCGCATCTGGCTGCTCCAAGTCGGTTGCAAGCGCATCACAATTAAAAAATGCAAATGCAGTTGCGAACTTCTGCTCTGCCGTCACTGATGCATCAACTACGGTTCCACTCTGTCGCGCATATGCAATGAGGACTGCGCCAAGGATGAGTACGGAGAGAACTATGGTCGGGAAAACTGACCCACCCTGAAAGCGGACCTTTTTGCCTTTGCCCTTTTCTGCAAGACGGGCGATTTTTTTAGCTGATGATGTGCGTGCCACGAGGACTAGAGGTTATCGGTTAGCGAGGAATAATGCCTCGTACTGCGCAGCCACCGAGGCAGGAGATGCGTGGTTTTCAACCCATGTTCGACCGCGAGAGCCCATTTCGTGAAGTTGTTCTCGTCTACTTATCAATTGGCTCAGGGCCTCAATAAATGCCGTGCTGTTATCTGGCTCGACCGCCACACCTGCCCCGGATTGTTGCAACATATTGGGAATTTCAGTGCCGGGATCAATGGCCGCAAGCATTGGCCGCCCAGCAGCAAGTATCGAATAGGACTTTGAGGGAACACTGACCGATGCGAGTCCAGCGCGCAATGGCACAACCTGGATATCTCCCGTTGCCAGCACTTCGCTCAGTCGCTCAATCGGTTGATAATCACCAAAGAACACATTGGTGAGTCGTGTGCAATCTTCTTCCAGTTTCTTACGCGCTGCCCCATCGCCGTTAATGACAAAAGCAATGTCCGGAAATTTTGCAGCAGCATCAACAACCAAATTCAGCGATTGCGAGAAACCAACATTTCCTGCATACATCACGACCAATTGATCACCGATACCAAGTTCGCGTCGATATGCGGTCATCCTGTCCTGTGGAATGATCGCATTGGTGTCAACAAAGTTTGGAATGACATGCAGACGTTGGTGGAACTTTTTGTCAATCTTGTTTGCGATATTGGTACGCAAGTCTTGCGAAAGCAGCACTACTGCATCCGAACGTTGGTAGCTCATTCGCTCTAGCCATTTTGCTGCTGCGATGATTTTTTTGTTTGAAATTGCACCTGTCTGAATCGCAGCATCAGGGAACACGTCCTGGATGTTGAATACCAACGGTGAGCGACGAATGATTTTGGTAAACCAGCCCGTCAGTCCAAGTGTGAGTGGAGGCGACATGGCTAACACTCCATCCACTTTGAACGGAAGACCATCCGCATGCACGCTGCGAATTCCCACCGCATAGCTAAATGCAATGAAACCCAGCGCACGACGCAACAAGTTTGATTTCGATTTCCCTGGAAAAGGATGGACTCGAATGATTGAACCCCACTCCGTTTTTTCTGTGCGCCACAACCTGCCACCCCACCCTGGTTCAATCGCATGATTGCGATACCACGGCAACGCTGTGACCACATGCAGTTCATGCCCGCGTGCAGCAAGCTCGCTGACAATCCGTGTCATCACCACGCCAGTTGGGGCAAAGTCTGGTGCAAAGTGTGGACACAAGACCACAAGGCGGAGTTTCCTACTGCTCAACGTGAAACCGCCGCCAGAGTTTTTTCATACGCGATCACTAAGTCTTGCGCCGACTTTGCCGAAGTGAACTCTTCGGCACGTCGCAACCCGTTATGAACGAGAGTTAATCGTTGTGCGCGAATGACGCCAAGGGCTCCCGCCCACGCTTCAGAGGTAAGCGGAAGTACGAGACCACCATCACCCACTACTTCAGGTAGCGACGCGCAGTCGCTGGAAATAACCGGAGTGCCAAGCGCCATCGCCTCAAGCACTGGTGCACCAAAACCTTCGTACTTGCTTGGGAATAACAAAGCTTCGGCCAACGCAATCAGACCGTCTCGATCTGCGGCTTGAACTCGCCCTGAACGAACCACTTTGTTCGCGACACCCAATTCGCTGATGAGTGATTGAATTCGCGACTCGGCAAGGCCGTTGCCACCCACCATCACCAACATCACATCCTCGTTTCGCCATTCATTAGCTAGTAATCGCAAGAGGAACTCATGATTCTTGTGCGGATGTGTAATTGCAGGAATAAGCAACACGCGCGAATTTCCAAGATTGAACCTCGCGCGCAACTCGTGCTCAGGCGTTTTATGAGCGCCAATTGCAGGCTCAAGACCGTGGCGAACTACCGCGGTACGAGCACGCTCAACACCAAAATGCTGCTCAATGCTCTCCCGAACATAACTGCTTGGGGTTGCGATCACGGTTGCACGGCGAATTGCCGAAGGAACTCTGTTCTTCAAGTAACGCAACTTCACAGAACTGAAATACTCGGGGTACGAAAGATACTGAACATCATGGATAGTCAGCAGCGTTGTTGAGTTTCCACGGCTTGGAATAGTTCCACCACCATGATGAACAATGTCTGCAGACTTTGTTTGCGAAACAAGCCATGTGTTTTCCAGCAACACGCGCAACTCTCGGCTTGTGCAATGCGAAGGTGCTTCAACGATGTTCATAATTGAAGCGAGTTCGCTGTGCGCACGTGAAAAACCTTTTGGCACATACACCGTGACGTTGAAGGGAGCCTCAACTTCAACTAAGCCTCGCAATTGCCGAATGAAGTACTCCTCGCTACCGCCAACAGCACCAGGCACACACCACAACATGTTCACTGCAATGTTGTGATGCTTCATGCTCATTGTGCAATCACCTCGTCATAGGCGGCGGCAGTTAATTGCGCGGTCTTACTCCACGTTGCATGCGCCGCACGATCCAGTCCTCGCTGAGAAAGACTTCCTCGATCTGCAAGCGCCATGCGAATACCATGCTGAATACTCTCAGCGTTACGCGGGTCAACAAGTACAGCCGCTCCACCAGCCACTTCTTGAGTGGAAATCAATTCACTTGTCACCACCGGTGTTCCTTGCGCCATCGCCTCAAGCACCGGCAATCCAAAACCTTCCCAGAGCGACGGGTACGCCATCACGCTGGCCGCTGCATACAGGCCACTGAGGAACCGCTCTTCAACGTGACCCAAAAATTTCACGTTGTCACTCGCTGCAACGGAAACATCTCCCCAACCCTGTGCACCAGCCACAACAAGTGGAGGCAAGTCAACTTGTCCACTCAGTGCTTCAACCAACTTCGCCAGATTCTTTCGAGGTTCAAGCGTGCCAACGAACAAAATGAATTCACTTGGCAAGTTGAACGCTGCGCGAACTTGTGCAATGTGATCTGCGCTTGCACGCTCAGTTCGCACACCCAGGGGAACAAGTCGCAACCGGTCAGAAGAGAAACCAACTTCCAAGCAATCGTTCACTGTTGCCGTTGAACTACACAACAGCATGTCGGCACGTTTCTTCAACACTTTCAAACTGCGTGCAAACACCGCATTCCCACGGCGCGTGAAAAAATCGGGATGATGCAGAAATGCCAGATCGTGAACGGTTGACACCATTTTCGCTTTTGTCGCAAATGGAATGATGCTGGTGTTGTGCAACAGATCAATCTCGCTCAAAACGCGTTCCACGCGAGGTTGACGCAACCGAAGCGAAGTTTCATAAAGCAGTGGACCAGAAATGGGCAGCCCAGCCACATCGATAGAGATATCGAACGTGACGGCAGAATCCTCACCATGTCTTCCAGAGACACCCAACAGTTCGACGTCAGCTCGCACCAACGGCATCGCACGTGCAACCTCAATTGCCGATACAGCCGTGCCTCCAGGCACGCGGTGCCAGCACTGCTCAAGTGTGTAGGCGACCCGCACGCCTTCCATTGTGCCAACTCGGTATCGTTATTGACATGACTTCACCCGTAACGCTTGCGTACTGGGCAGATCGCACGGTCGTGGTAACTGGCGGAAACGGATTTCTCGGTTCAAAAGTGGTGGCCAAATTGCGCAGTCTCGGTGCAACGGTTATTGCGCCACGCCAAAAAGAAGCTGATCTCACTCAAGCAGGAGTTGCTGAGCAATTGTTTCGCCAGCACTCGCCTAGCCATGTCATTCACCTAGCTGCCCGCGTTGGCGGAATTGGCTACAACCAAATAGCCCCAGCGCAGTTGTACCTCGACAATCTCATGATGGGCACACACACCATCGAAGCCGCCCGAGCAGTTGGCGTCGAGAAAACCGTGTTGCTTGGCACGGTGTGCTCGTATCCAAAATTTACGCCGGTTCCTTTCCGCGAAGAATCGATTTGGGATGGTTACCCCGAAGAGACAAACGCTCCATACGGAATTGCCAAAAAAGCAATGCTCATTCATGCTCAAGTGAACGAAGCACAGTACGGACAGCACTTTGCTTTTGTTATTCCAACAAACTTGTACGGTCCTGGCGACAAGTTTCACGAATCTGTTTCACACGTCATTCCTGCACTAATCAAAAAATGTGTTGAAGCCAAAGAACACGGTGCAGACAAGATCAGCGTGTGGGGAACTGGTGTAGCCAGCCGCGATTATTTGTTTGCCGACGATGCAGCAGAGGCGATTGTGTTGGCTGCAGAGTTGCGAACAAGTGCCGAACCTCTCAACCTTGGCAACAATCGCGAGGTAACAATCCGCGAAACCGCTGAGACGATTGCTCGCATTGTGGGCTTTGAAGGTGAACTTGTCTGGGACTCATCACGCCCCGATGGACAGCCGCGCAGACGCGTAGATGCGAGTCGTGCGGAGCGTGAACTTGGTTGGCATGCACACACCGAATTTGAAGACGGTTTGCGTCGCACTGTTGATTGGTATTTAGCCAATCGCGAGCTTGCCGAAAAAGATCCGAACTGAATCTGTGAACTTCCCCCCACCGCAAATTCCACCTCCGCCACAAAATCGAGTGCGGTATTCGGCGCAGCGGAGAAACCTGAATCCATACACGGCATCAAATGCCCTTATCGCCGTGAACTTAGGTCTGTTCGTGTGGGGATACGTCCTAGATGCAATGCGTCCGAGAACGTTTAATGGAATCTCTCAATACCAAGACGACATGGGACTCGCCCGAGAGTTTCTTGATGCTGGTGAGTGGTACCGCCTGATCTCTAGTGGTTTTTTACATTTCGAAGTTCTGCACGTCGGCATGAACATGTTTTTACTTTTTCAACTAAGCCGAATGCTTGAACCAACGCTGGGTTCTGTGAAATTTACGCTCGTCTATTTCGCTTCCTTGTTTGGAGGTGCTGCTGGCGCG
>CANKVI010000008.1 GCA_947487095.1 Acidimicrobiaceae bacterium
GGCTGAACTGAATTACGCCAGCTGCTGTGATCTTGTCGATTACGGTCAATGTCACTGAAGACGAAGCTGCACCGATAATTGCGTCAACATTTTCTCCGAGGAGACGGTCAACGGTGGTGCTTGCTGTATCAGTGCTGGTGTCACCCGAGTCACCCTGAACGTACTCAACTGGCTTGCCAAGAACGCCGCCAGCCGCATTGATGAGGCTGATTGCATACTCAACACCAGCGAATTCTGGTGGTCCGAGGAATGCGAGTGAACCGGTTTCTGGCAAGAGCGAACCGATCTTCAATACGCCGTCACCCTTACGCTCTACAGTTACTTCAGAAGCAGGAACGATGTCCGACTCTGGAGCGTCTGCAAGAACGTACGAAGCATCTTCGTACTTGAAGCGGTTGTCTGCACCAAAGGTAAGAACGCCGTACGAAGCATTAACTGGTTCGCCGTTTCCGTTCATGTCCTGTGGACCAGATGCACCTTCATAGTTGACGTCTCCGCCAGCTGCAATGATTGCTACGCATGCTGCGAAATCGCTGCATGCTTCGCCGCCTGCTGAAACTGCTTGGATCTGTGAGGCAAGTGCACTGCCGTCAGTCTTTGCTGCTTCTGCTGCAAGTGCAACGAGCATTACTGAGTCAAATGCTTCTGCAGCATATGAATAGTCTTCAAGCGCTGTATTGCCTTCGGCAACCCAGAACGCGTTCATACCATCTTTGAACTCAGCTGAAAGGTTGACGAGTGGCATGGTGCCCTTCATTCCTTCCAACTCGCCACCTGCTGTGGCTGTTGAATCGCTGTCGCTGCTACCGCCGCAAGCCGCAGCCACAAGGCTGAGACCTACAACGAGAGCACCGAAACGGCGCTTTGTTGTTTTCTTCATGTATTTTTCTCCCCCTAGGAGTCGGGTGACGGGTGCCACCCTGGGTTTGGACTGATCAGCCTAGAGGATTGAGGCCTTATTCAGACGGTCACGGACGGCCAGTCCTAGCCCAGTTGTATTGGGTAACACGGCGATTATCGCTGTGATGCCATCGCTATCGGCCTGTCTCATCTGTGTGTACAACGTCGCCGCATACAGGGGTGAATTATCCCAATGATCAAGAACTCGGGAATTGCCATATTCGGAAAGCGCTTGTTTCGCCGCGGCGATGGTCTCTACCAAAACAACCGTGCACTTGGGGGCATAGTGCGAGTTGAGCATGCCGGAGGCACGCGATTCACCTGTTGGCATAAGAATCGGCTGACCAATAATCGACTCCAAGTCCTCGGCAGGAAACCCTCCAGGTCGAAGCAGTTGGGGTTGGGCCGTTGTGAAATCGACAATCGTCGACTCAACACCAATAGTGCAGTCTCCGTCGTCAACGATGAGATCGACTTTGTCACCGAGGTCGTTGAGAACATGTTGAGCCGTTGTTGGACTCACATGACCGAACAAGTTTGCGGATGGAGCTGCTAAAGCATTACCGCACTGTTCGATGATTTTTCTTGCACATTCATTTGCCGGAATGCGAATTGCAACAGTCTCTCTGCCGCCAGTTACGCGATGTGAAACAGCGTTCGTTTTCTGGAGCAGAAGAGTAAGTGGCCCTGGCCAACAATGTTCAGCGAGTGTCAATGCTGCTCTTGGAACTTTGAGGGCGTATCGATCAAGTTCGGAGATATCTGAAATATGCAAGATGAGAGGATGACCCGTAGGCCGCCCTTTCGCACGAAAGATGTTTGCTACTGCAGTATCAGTGTCGGCGCGCGCCGCAAGTCCATAGACGGTTTCTGTAGGTAGTCCAACAAGACCGCCTGCGTTCAACACGCTGACTGCCTGGCTAACTGCTTGTGGACTGTGGCTTGAAATGAACGAATTCATGTGATTACGAGGCTACAAATACGGAGTAGCCTAAAGCGGTCGTAAAGCAGGGTTTAGTAACTAAGCCCATTCGCGCACAGGGGAGGAAACGTCATGAAGTTTTTGAATGGAACGCCGAACTATGACCTCACCTATAACGACGTTTTCATGGTGCCGAGTTTGTCGGACGTGCAGTCGCGCCAAGGTGTCGATCTATGCACCACAGACGGTTTAGGTACCACCATCCCAGTAGTTGTTTCAAATATGACAGCCATAGCGGGTCGTCGTATGGCTGAAACGGTTGCGCGCCGAGGCGGTTTGGTAGTTCTGCCGCAAGATATTCCCCTCGACGTTGTGGAGAACGTCGTTCGTTTTGTTAAATCGCGTCACACCATTTACGAAACTCCCATCACCATGCCGGCAGATGGAACAGTTGGCGAAGCCCTGAGTCTCATTTACAAGCGCGCTCACGGTGCTGTGGTTGTTGTCGACGGTGATGGTCGCCCATCGGGCATCTTCACTGAACATGATTCCGTCGGTTTTGATCGTTTTGCCCAATTGCAAAATGTAATGAGCCGCGAGATCATCTCGCTGAATTCAACCATGAGCGCAGAAGCAATGTTTGATGAAATGACCGAACGACGTATTTCGTTCGCCCCCGTTGTGGACGATTCCGGAAAACTCGTTGGTTGTATTACCCGCAAAGGCGCGTTGCGAAGCACCATCTACAAACCAGCGCTCGATAAAAATGGTCATTTGATGATCGGTGTTGCAGTCGGCATTAATGCAGACCCAGGTTCACGCGCGCTTGCTCTATCAAAAATGGGTGTTGACGTTCTCGTTGTTGATACCGCTCATGGGCATCAGACGCGAATGTTGAAAGCAATCGAACAGGTTCGTGCCAATGTTGCATCACTGCCAGTTGTAGCAGGAAATGTCGTGACGGCTTCAGGAACGAGAGATCTCATCAACGCAGGCGCCGACATCATCAAGGTAGGCGTGGGTCCCGGTGCAATGTGCACCACTCGCATGATGACCGGCGTTGGTCGCCCGCAGTTTTCTGCAGTACTTGAGTGTTCCGAGCAAGCTGCGCAGCTTGGCAAGCACGTGTGGGCCGATGGAGGAGTACGTCATCCTCGTGACGTCGCATTGGGTCTCGCAGCTGGTGCAGCAAACATTATGTTTGGTTCGTGGTTGGCAGGAACGTACGAATCAGCAGCAGATACTCTTCGCGACACGAATGGCCGTTTGTATAAAGAAAGTTTTGGAATGGCTTCAAACCGTGCAGTGCGCAACCGTACGCGTGATGAATCAGCCGTCGAGCGAGCACGTAAAGAACTCTTTGAGGAAGGCATTTCCACATCGCGTATGTATCTCGACCCAGAGCGTCCGAGTGTCGAGGACATTCTTGATCAGATCGTTGCCGGTGTTCGTTCTTCGTGCACCTATGCGGGTGCGAGTAACACCGTTGAATTCCGCAGAAACGCAGTAATTGGTATTCAAAGTGCATCGGGTTATGAAGAGGGTCGACCAAGGGACACGAGTTGGTAGTTGACGCACATCGGCGCGTCATTGCAATAGACGGACCTGCAGGTGCGGGTAAGTCAACCATTGCTAAGGCCCTTGCTTCTCGTCTCAACATGAAGTATTTGGATACGGGAGCGATGTACCGCGCCGTTACGTTCGAAGCCATGTTGCGCGAACTTGACTTAGATGATCAAGGGGCGATCACACTGATGGCACAGGAGTGCGATCTTCACGTCGGTTTAGACCGCGTGATCATCAATGGACACGATGCAACTCAGGCGATTCGCGGCACAGAGGTCACGGGTAGCGTCAGTAAAGTTGCCGCAAATTCGGGCGTCAGAACCGAAATGAGAATTCGCCAGCAGGAGTGGGCTACTTCCCATGGCGGAGGAGTGATCGAAGGTCGAGACATTGCAACTGTCGTCTTCCCAGATGCAGTGCTGAAGGTGTTTCTCACTGCATCGCCAGAAGTTCGCGCGCAACGCCGCGTCGATCAAAGTGGCGGAAATGTTTTAGAAATCGCCGCTGCGATTGCCGAGAGAGATCTTCTCGACAGCACTCGCGCCGATAGCCCTCTTGCGTCTTCCAGTGATTCTATTGTTGTTGACACAAGTGACAGGGCAATTGACGATGTTGTTGATGAAATTGAAAACATCTTCATTGAGAGGAACATGTAATGGCCATTGTTGACTCTCGCATCGTTGGTCAATCGCGCTCAAGCAAAATGTTTTATGCGGTTGTTCGCGTTCTCGTAGTTGGTCTGTGTAAAATCCTGCTTCGTTTGCGTGTCGTCGGTTTGGAGAATGTGCCAAAGACCGGAGCATTCGTTTTCGCACCAACTCACCGTTCAACAATTGATATCCCAGTTGCTTCAGCTGCGACACGTCGGCGAATGCGTTTCATGGGCAAGGATTCAATTTGGAAGTTCAAGTTGATTGGTAAGGCCATGACCGGTCTTGGCGCCTTTCCTGTAACCCGTGGTTCAGCCGATCTTGAAGCACTCAAGCGTTGTATTGCTGTACTTCAGAGTGGTGAACCGCTCGTGATGTTTCCCGAAGGCACGCGACACTACGGCCCCGAAGTACAACCGTTATTCGATGGAGCAGCCTATGTAGCTCTGAAAACGGGTGTACCGATTGTTCCGGCAGGCATATCAGGAACAGAAGATGTGATGCGCTCAGGTTCAAAAGCCATTCGTTTCAAAAAATGCCGAATGGTGATTGGCAAGCCGATTTCTGCTGAGGTCCCTGGCGGAGGCAGAGCTTCACGTGAGCAAATTGCCGAACTCACAGTGACACTGCAGGTTGAATTACAAAAGTTGCTACATGAAGCGAACCGGTTGATTCGCTAATTTGCATTAGGCGCGCGAAAAGTACGCGCTGAGTAATGCGACGAGGTCAACGGGATCCTTTATGCCACACATTTCGCGTATTGAATGCATTGACAGCTGAGGCACGCCGATGTCTACAGTCTCAATACCGATACGAGTAGCGGTGATTGGTCCAATAGTCGATCCGCACGCGATGTTATTGCGTGAAGAAAATGTTTGCAGATTGACCCCCGCTGTTACCGCTGCGTGAACGATCGGAACAAGGGACTTCGGTGAAGTTGCATAACGCTGACTTACGTTGGTCTTAACAACCACTCCTTCGTTGACGAACGGGGCGTTATTCAGTTCATGACGGTCAACATAATTTGGATGCAATGCGTGCGCGTTATCAGCCGAGACACAGTGGCTCTTCTGGAGTGACACGAGATAATCAGAACGTGAAGATCCTGCAGCGACTGACAGTCGCTCGAGTACATGCTCAAGCATTGGTCCGCCAGCGCCTTGCGTACTTTGCGAACCTACTTCTTCATGATCAAAGAGAGCTATCAACATTGGCAGATCGGAATCAACATCAATCAATGCCGAAAGTGCAGCCCAACATGAAATTTGGTTGTCAATACGTGACGAAGCAATAAATTCCGAATCTCGACCAATGATTTGAGCCCTCTGTGTGTCAATTAACTGTGCAGACCAAGATGCAATTTGAGAAGCTGAGACTGAAATCTGTTGAGCAAGCCAAGACTCAAAAGGGGCGGATGAGGCTGTAGTTGCCCAGATGGGCGAAAGGTGCTGGTGACGATTTAGCACCAGCCCTTTATCGTTCACTTCACGATCAAGATGAATAGCAAGTTGTGGAATACGTGCAACTGGATGTTGTGAATTAAACAACGATGTGCTGCCGTCTCGAAGCACAACATGACCCGCAATAGCAAGATCGCGATCCAACCAGGAGTTGAGAAGGGGCCCGCCGTACACCTCTACCTGGAGTTGGTGCCAGTTGAGAATTCGTGTATCGGGATTCGGTTTTATGTGTAGTCCAGGCGAGTCCGTATGCGCGCCAACGATACGAATTCCATTTCCTGCGATTGAATGTGCGTTTTTCCACGCAATGATCGTTCCACCAGATGAAACAAACCCATGTTGCAGATGTTGGGTAGTGAATCCCGCATCTAATGCGACCTGGTTGATTCCATTTTGGCGCAAAATTGAAGCGGCTCTGTCAACCACATGATGAGCGGTTGGACAAGCATCAATGTGTTCGAGGAAGTTGCTGATCACGGCTGCTGGCTAATTCCTGAAAGTGAAACCTTTTGACCGAAGAACGTGCAGGTGGTTTCAAACGGTGTACCAGCCTGTGTTTGCTCATTAGCTGTTGCGATACATGCATTTACTGCATCGCGCTGCGTGAAAGCCAGCACGCCAATTCCCACACACACAATAAGCAGGAGTAATTTGGAAACGATCGATTTTGCAAACTTCAGCACGAGAAGCAATCCGATGAATGAACCGCCCATAGCGATTAGGGAGTAATTCTTCACACTGTCTGCATCGAATGAAAGTGCAATCATGCATACATTCTGCCAGTAAAACCCGTGTTGGAACCACATCTCGTATACGGTTAGCCCATGAGTTCATCCGTAAATGTTTCTGGTACTGGCCCTCCAAATGTGGTGCTTCCTGGTGTCGATAACAGTATGCAGGCGGCATTAGATGCAGCCCTTGGTTCGCCTGAGCGCGACAGACGAGACGCAGTTGCTCGAGTTGTTGCGCAACACCCGCGTTACCTTGCTGCTTGGGCAGCGCTTGGTGATGTGGCTAGGGATACGGTCGAAAGTTACATGGCGTATCGGGTCGGCTACCACCGTGGGCTTGATGCACTTCGGCAGAACGGCTGGAAGGGAAGCGGATATGTTCGCTGGTCTGCTGTATCGAATCATGGTTTTCTTAACTGTTTAGACGGACTCGCGCGTACCGCTGCATTGATTGCTGAGACCGATGAGGCAACAAGGTGTGCTCAGTTTCTCTTGCAATGTGATCCGAACGGTAAGCCATAAATAATTCGATGAAGCAATCGGTTTCGGGTTTTGTTTTCAGTGGTGGTCAGAGTTCGCGATTCGGTGAAAACAAAATGTTTCATCTCATTGACGGAAAACCAATGGGTTTGGTTGTGTACGACAACCTCAAGTCGGCCTTTCAGGCAGAAACGTTTTTTGTCGGACCAGTAATTCATCATGCAGAATTCTTACTCGCTCCTCGTGTGATTGGTAGTCGTGAAGGACAAGGGCCTCTTGGTGCGATTTGCGATGTTCTTGAACAAGCAAAGACCGATTTTGTTGTGTTTGCACCATGCGACACGCCATATTTTATGGCAGAACAATTTCGTAGTCTTGTAGAGCCGTCAGGCTCTCACAGCGTTGTCGTGTCTGCCGATGCCATCAGCCCACACCTTCGTCACTGGCTGTTGAGTTGCTGGAATGTTTCTCTAACACGAGACCACATGATCAGCGCGTATGAAGCCGGTGAAAGAGCAATCCATAAGGCGGTCGCAGGACTGCCTATCTTCGATCAGTATTTCTCGGTGCGACAACTGACGAATATCAATACGCCGACTGACGCACAATAGGATGTGACGAATGATTGCTGAAATCTCTATTGCAGAGTTCGAACCACATGTCGCTTCCGGCTCACTTGTCATTGACGTTCGAGAAACCGACGAGTTCGTATCTGGTCATGTTCCGAATGCCATTTCCATACCGTTGTCAAGCCTTCCAGATCGTATTGACGAATTTCGACACGAAGGAACTGTCTATGTGATTTGCCAAGCTGGTGGGCGCAGTATGCGCGCATGTCAGTACTTGGCAGATTTCGACATCAATAACCTTGTGAACATTGCTGGCGGGACATCGGGATGGATCGCTTCTGGCAATGCAGTTGTCACCGGCGAATAGGCCAGAAGAATAATGATGTGGATTGATGACGATTCGTCGTTGAACGCACTCATTGACCAAGCAATTAACTCCGATCGATACGCACTTGACACCGAGTTCCATCGAGAGAAGACCTACTACCCAAAACTTGCTCTGCTCCAGATTCGTGTCGAAGATGTGACGGCGCTAGTTGATCCTCTAGCAATCAACACACAATTTCTTGGCCGTTTGTTCGCTGCAGATTCGCTATGCATCATTCATGCTGCGCAACAAGATCTCGAAGTACTTCAACATGCATCGGGGTCAGTCCCAAAACGCATTTTTGACACTCAGCTGTCATCTGGCTTCATTGGGATGTCGACGCCGTCTCTGGCTTCGTTGGTACAGAACGAGTTGAAGATTTCGCTACCAAAAGGTGACCGGCTGACAGATTGGTTGCGCAGACCACTTACTGCAGATCAGCAAAAGTATGCAGCCAGTGATGTTGACTATCTGTTCGTGCTCCACGACAGCATCATGGCGCGTTTGAATGAATTGGGACGGGCATCGTGGGCTGCAGAGGCTTGCGAAGAGTTACGAACCCGTCCTAATGGACCTCAAGATCCGTCGGAAGCTTGGCTTCGAATTAAAGAAGTGCGCACCTTGAAGCCAGCGTCACGCGGAGTTGCTCAATCTGTTGCTGAGTGGAGAGAGCGAAAAGCCATGCAGCATGACATGCCTCCGCGTCGTGTGCTGTCCGATATTGCTCTGCTCGGTATCGCTCATGCAATGCCACGAACGGTTGCTGATTTGTCTTCCATACGCGGTCTTGAAAGCCGACAAATTGGTGGACAGATTGGCCAGGAAATTGTTGACGCAGTTGCACTTGGTCGCGATGTTGAGGCAAAGATTCCACATTCAGACCATGACGACGTAGACAAAGAGTTTCGTCCTGCCATGAGCCTGATTGCTGCCTGGATAGGAGAGCTCGCTCGTGAGCATCATGTTGATGCAACCTTGTTGGGCACTCGCCAGGACATTATGGACCTCTTGCGCAAATCTGCAAACTCGCGGTTATCCACAGGCTGGCGTGCAGAGATCGTTGGTCGCGACATTGAAAAGATTCTCACGGGTGAAGCGGGGCTCAGTTTTGATGGGCGAGGACGCTTGCGACTTTTGCCAACAACCTTGCAATAATGCCCATTTTGAGCCATTTCAACGGCTAGAGTCATCTGCGATGTTTATTCAATAGGCGGCTACCGAAGCGGTAGTCGTCCGAGCAAAGTTCGGAGCCCCTACCGTGAAGAAGGGTCGTCATCGTCGCTTTGAAGAAGCGCGCAGATTGAAGCAATCAGGGCCTACGGCCGAGGATTTGGGTTTTGGTGGTCGTTCGCGTTCGCCGCAGTCCGAAGAAGATGAGTATGCAGCCATAGCCGAGCGCTATGGAGTGCGATTCGATGAAGACGACGAAGAAAGCGAAGAGGAAGAGATCTAAATAAGCCAATTCCGGCTTTTTCACATCACCCCCAACAAATGACACAACAATCTAGCAATTTACGCAATATCGCTCTAGTGGCGCACGTAGACCATGGCAAAACCACTCTTGTAGATGCGCTCTTGAGGAGCACAGGAACCTTCGCAGCACACTCTGCGGTTGTCGATCGAGTCATGGACAATGACGATCAAGAGCGCGAGCGCGGAATCACCATTTTGGCCAAAGCAGCTCAAATTGAGTGGAAGGGAACCAAGATCAACTTGGTCGACACACCTGGCCACGCTGACTTCGGAGGTGAAGTTGAGCGAGCACTCGCATTGGTTGACGGTATTTTGCTGCTCGTAGACGCTGCCGAAGGTCCACTTCCGCAAACGCGTTACGTATTGTCAAAAGCTCTTTCCCTCGACCTTCCGGTGATTTTGGTTATCAACAAAGTTGATCGTCAAGATGAGCGTAAGGAAGAAGTGCTTCTCGAGGTTGAGCAATTATTCCTCGATCTTGCTCATGCAGATCACCATCTTTCATTCCCGGTGTATTCCGCTGTTGCCCGTGAAAGTCGTGCGATGAAAGGCCTTGGCATGCCGCCAATGGACACCGATTTGAGTCCTTTGCTCGATGCAATTGTGGAGCACATTCCCGCGCCGAAGAATGATGCAAATGCGCCGTTGCAAGCAATGGTGACCAACTTGGATGCCTCCGACTACCTCGGTCGTTTGGCGATCGGTCGTGTTATTTCTGGTGTGCTCCGAAAGGGAGAAAACGTCGCTGTTTGCCAAAAGCCAACCGAAGCAAATGGCGCCCCGGTTTTGAAGCGCAAGCTCAGCAGCCTGTTTCAGTTCTCGGGTATCGAACGGTCTGATGCAACCGAGATTGTTGCTGGAGACTTGTTTATTTTGTCCGGTATTGAAGAAGTTGAGGTTGGCGACACCATTGCATCTGTTGACAATCCTGTTGCCCTTCCGCGACTTGAAGTTGATGAGCCGGTGCTTCGCATGAGCTTTGGAGTGAACACGTCACCATATGCAGGACGTGATGGTAAATACCTCACCAGTCGCCACCTTCGTGATCGTTTGAACAAAGAAATTCTTGGAAACGTGAGTATTAAAATTTCTAATACGGAAGTTGCCGAAGTAATGGAAGTGGCCGGTCGCGGGGAATTGCAACTTGCGGTTCTCATCGAGAACATGCGCCGTGAGGGTTTCGAGTTGCAAGTGAGTCGTCCTGAAGTAATCACCAAAGAAATAGACGGCAAGCGTCAAGAGCCGCTCGAATCAGGTACGTGTGACGTGCCAGACGAATACGTCGGTGCAATCACTCAGGCTCTTGCTCCTCGCAAGGGACGTATCACCGATCTTCGTCCAGGAGATCCTGGTCGCACCATCGTGAGTTTTGAGGCGCCTTCTCGGGGCCTTATTGGCTTCCGTTCATTGTTGCTTACCGTTACTCGCGGAACAGCACTGTTGCACCAAAGCCTCGCAGGCTGGATGCCTTGGTGTGGAGAACTTCCGCACCGTTTGGGTGGCGCGATGATCGCTGATCGTATGGGAACAACGACTGCATATGCACTCGACAACTTGCAGCTTCGTGGAACGTTGTTCGTTTCACCTGGTGATGACACCTACGAAGGAATGGTTGTAGGGGAGAACGCGCGTGAAGACGAAATGGTCGTTAACGCAGTCCGAGCGAAGGAAAAGACCAACATTCGTACACACAGTCACGACGATGGTCCGAAGTTGGCTACTCCTGTAACTCACACACTGGAAACGGCTATCGAATGGATTGGCGATGACGAACTTGTAGAAGTTACGCCACGCTTCATTCGTATTCGCAAGCGATATCTCACGCTTGAGGATCGCCGTAGGTACTCGAAAAAATCGGGTAACTAACCCTTCGCTTTTTTCATCTTCGGATGCGCAACCGCTACCGAATTGTCTCGCGACAAGGTGTCAACAATCATTTTGTAGATGGCTGGACCAACGAGTTCTGTCAACTCATCCTTGAGGTACTCGTAAACAGGGTTCTTACCGACGAACGCCTTTGAGTCATCGGTACACCACCAATGGAAGTCGTGGCCGCCCTCGCCCCAATCACGTCGTTTCCATTCACGAACGAATGACACAACATGCCCGTCATCTTCTGTGAATTCTTCAAGCCGTAACGGAACCTGCCAGCAGACATCAGGCTTCCAGTCCATAGGACGCTCACCGGCTTCAAGTGCAGCAATGTGAAATGCGCATCCGAGACCGCCTTCGAAATCTGCGTCGTTGTGAAAGATGCACACGCCGTTTACTTTGCGCGTTACGTCAGCTCCATCGCGTTCCTTGCCAAGCCATTTGCCGTTCTTGCCGCGTTCCATGTTCTGCCAATGCTCTGGTTTCAAACGAGCAACTGACTTCTTTACAGATGCAAGATCTTTCTTATCGATGAAGTGTGCGCCGTAACTGCAACAACCGTGCTGCAATTTGGTCGCGTCATCATCGAGCACACCCTTACATCCTGATCCATAAATGCAGGTCCAATTTGATTTGAGGTATGTGGCGTCAATCATCCAGGTCTGGTCCGAATTCGGATCAGAGAAGCTGACATATTCATGGAGGTCTTTAGGTTTTGGCACGAGCGATAACGATAGACGAAGTACAGTTTCTATGTGGCATCCGTGGAAGAAATCGTTAGCAACCTACAAAGCGTCTCTGAAGACCTCGCCGACAAGGCACTCGATGCCCTTAAAGAGGCACATCGTGCTGGTGAAGCGAAACGGCCTGAGCTCGAGCGTCAACTAACACAGGCCCGCAGGGCAGTGGAGAAAGCGATTGGTGTGCTCAGCCGGCTTGATTGATTCGGTTGATTACGTCGCGCAGACCACCTAGGTCATTACGAACAAATTCAAACCTCAGTCTGGACTTATCAAGGTTGTCGGCACTTTGAATTTCTTGCGATGTTGGTTCACACATTTCAAATCCACCTTGTTTGCAGAGGTGCCCAAATTCGGAGTTCAGTGCCTCGAGATCTAGGCCACTGATCTGCTGGTTCATTCGAATGATGAGGAATTTGCCAACGAATCGAACTGAATGGAAGACCTTGTAGAAATCAAGTATCTCCTTGACGGCGTCGCCAGTTGTTTCGCACACCCGATACAGCGATAGATCAGATGTTGAGATCAAGCCACGAGGCAGGAGTTGAGCCCGTATAAACTCGTCCATCGTTCGCCAAAAATGGTCGCCAGGAAGATCGAGCAGAACCGTTGGTGCTATGGCGCCACGACCGGTTTGCATCAATGTAAGAAGTTCAAAGGTTTCGTCCAACGTGCCAAATCCACCAGGCATACAAATGAATGCCTGCGAGTCCTTCATGAGCATCAGTTTGCGCGTGAAAAAATACCGCATTTCAACGAACTTGCCGTCACCAGCGATGATGGGGTTAGCACTTGCTTCAAAAGGCAAACGAATAGATACGCCAATGGATTGATCGCGGCCAGCGCCAACCATTCCCGCTTCCATAATTCCTGGACCAGCACCCGTGACCACCATCCATCCCTGTGCCGCTAACTCCGCAGCAACGTTCTGCGTATGCAAATAGAGAGGATCATCTTTTTTGGTGCGTGCGGAACCGAAAATGGTAACTTTCTTGCGATTGGCAAATGGATCAAACATTGCGAAGGCTTCGCGCATTTCCTTCAACGCCGAAGACGCGATCTTTAGGTCAAGTGTTGAAGTGCTGTCGGTGCCCAGTCCGAGTGCGGTGATGATCATGTGGGTCACATAATCAGAGTCGTGCTTGCCACCAAATTCATTGACGAGATCGGCGACCGCTTGTTCTAGATTTTTCCCCGCCACAGGTTGTTTACTTCCTCTTGGCTTCTAGAACTGCAAGTAAGTCGTTGAAACTTTGTTGAAACGAGAGCACTCCATCGTGTTCTAGTTGCTCAGCAACAGAGGCCATATCAATGCCCAGACGGCTCAGATCATCTATCACCCTGTGCGCCGCGTCGACATTGCTCGTGATTGTTTCTGCAATGGACCCGTGGTCGCTGAACGCATCCATTGTTGCATCGGGCAGAGTGTTGACAGAATGAGGACCAATCAATTCGTCAACGTACATGGTGTCTGGGTAGTCAGGGTTCTTTGTGCTGGTTGACGCCCACAAAGGGCGTTGGACTTGGGCCCCAATCTTCGCGATCGAACTCCAAACCTCTCCGCTAAACGTCTGATCAAACATTTCATACGCGATTTTCGCTTGAGCGATGGCTGCCTTGCCACGAAGTCCAAGAGCCTCTTGAGTGCCAACGGCGTCCAGTCGCTTGTCCACTTCTGAGTCAACCCGCGAGATGAAAAAACTCGCTACCGAAGCAACTTCCTGAACTTTGCTCGGATTCGTCTTACTGAGCCTCTGCAAACCGCGAATATATGCATTCATAACCTCTTGATAACGATCAAGCCCAAAAATAAGCGTGACGTTGACGTTGATTCCACGACTGATGATCTCTTCGATAGCGGGAATGCACACCTTCGTTGCAGGCACCTTGATCATCACGTTGGGACGTGCAATGCGATCTTGCAGTTCTTGAGCAGCCGCGACAGTACCGTCCATATCCTGGGCGAGGCCAGGGGACACTTCAACGCTGACGTATCCATCAAGACCCGACGATGAGACATACAACGGTCCGAAAATATCTAGAGCACCAATGATGTCTGAAACCACTAACTCCCAATACGTCTCTTCTGTCGTGAGACCACGTTGCACGGATTTGAAAAATTGATCGTCATAGAGCGCCGATCCCTGGATCGCTTTTTGGAAAATAGTCGGATTTGACGTCAACCCTCTGATACCAGAGGCCAACACACGAGCAAAATCTCCGTTGACGATGTACTCACGTTTGAGATTGTCGAGCCACGGGCTCTGACCAGTCACGGTGAACAGATCGGTGAGTCGATTACCCGACATTTGACTACTTCGACCTACTCAAGGCAACACGCGCTTGCTCTGCCACGTTTTCTACAGATATTCCGAGGTTCTTCAGCACGGTTGAACCAGGAGCGCTTGCACCAAATCGATCAATGCCAACACTTATGTCTGCATATTGCGACCAGCCAAATGTCACTCCTGCTTCGACCGAAACGACAGGAACATTCGGAGGAAATACTGATGTGCGGTATTGCGCAGGTTGCTGCTCAAAACGATCGAAACTTGGCATAGAAACTACGTTGACTTTGGTGCCTGACTCCGACAACAACCTTGCTGCATTAACGCAAACTGATACTTCGCTACCGGTGCCGACCAAAATGAGGTCAGGATTAGGTGTTGCACTGATCGTTTCAGCACCAAATCGCACCGCATCTCCATCTGTCGTCATTGGCAATGATTGACGGCTGAGCACGAGCGCTGTTGGACCGTCGTACATGAGCGCACATTCCCAAGCAACTTTGGTTTCATTTGAGTCGGCAGGACGAATTACTTGCAGACCCGGAATAACTCGCAGACTTGCTAGATGTTCAATCGGTTGATGGGTTGGTCCGTCTTCGCCAACACCGACCGAGTCATGAGTGAATACAAAGATGACGCGAGCTTTGCTGAGTGCTGCGAGTCGTATTGCCGGACGCATGTAGTCAGCGAAGACGAAAAATGTTCCGCCGACTGGAACGGTTCCGCCGTGGAGCGCCATTCCAACCATTGCTGCACCCATCGCATGCTCGCGGATACCGAAGTACACCTGTTGACCAGTTGGAAGCTGCTTGGACTGTGTGCCAACTGACTTCACTTTCACACCGGTGTTTCCCGTAAGATCTGCTGAGCCAATCAACAATCCTGGGAGCACCGAGGCGCTGGCTTCAATGCACTGTTGAATTGCTTGCCTTGTTGCCAAAGTTGAATCAACGGCAAATGTTGGCATTGAACTGGAGATTGCTTCACTGCTGGGTTCAGCCCAACACTGTTCGAAACCATGTTTGCCTTCAGCATGGGCGATCGCGGTGTCGTAAGCGCCGAGCAATGCTGAACCCCTGTTCGACGCATACGCACGATACTGAGTTACCACATCAGATGGTGCCCAAAATGGCTCGTCTGGAATTCCCATCACTGATTTTGTCTTCGAAACATGTTCCGCATTGAATGGATTGCCATGGGCTTCATGAACATCAGTGAAATCGGGTGACGGGAAGCCAATATGAGTTTTCAGAATGCACAACGTTGGTTGTCCAACGTGTCTCCGAGCATCGTCGAGCATTTTTTCGAGCGCATCGAGATCTTCACCGATTTCACCAGCGTGAATAACATTCCATCCGTAACTAGAGAAACGTTTCGCAACATCGTCCGAGCAGGAGAGAGTGGTGCTTCCGTCGATGGTGATTCCATTGTCATCAAAAATGCACACCAAGCGATCCAAACCAAGATGTCCAGCTAATGAGGCTGCCTCGTGGCTGACACCTTCCATGAAACAACCATCACCAGCAAGTACGTACGTGTGGTGGTCCATCACATCGGCACCGAAGCGCTCGCGAAGATTTCTCTCAGCAATCGCCATGCCTACCGCGTTTGCAAAACCTTGACCCAACGGACCTGTCGTTACTTCGACACCATTTGTATGCCCAACCTCAGGGTGACCAGGCGTTTGCGATTCCCATTGACGAAAAGCTTTGATGTCGTCAATTTCTAACCCATAACCATTGAGGTACAGCATGGCGTACTGCAAAATCGATGCGTGTCCATTTGACAAGATAAATCGATCGCGATTTTTCCAGCCAGAATTCTGCGGAGCATGACGTAATACTCGGCTGTAGAGAACGTGGGCGAGAGGCGCAAGTGCCATTGCGGTGCCCTGGTGGCCACTCTTTGCATACAACGGCGCATCCATTGCCAAGCCGCGGATGAGAGCAATTGCTTTGCCGTCAATTTCTGGAGGTAACGATGCTGAAGAAGTCACGGCGAGACTGTAGTTCCGATTACGCAACCGGCGGAAGCAAGGTGAGCGGAACTATCGACCACGGCCCAAGATCTACTCGGCAATGGGCAAATATTTGACCTAATTCGTGAAGTTCTATCTCACCACGAACTAGCCGGTAGGTGAACTTGCCTGGCTCGACGGAAAATGGGCTGACGTTGCGGGCAAGCTGCTCAGAATCCTCTTCAATTCCTTTGCGAAATACCACCTCAAACACGCCGCTACCTGCATGGCCAACTGGGCAAAAGATCAATGCCATTAAATGTGGATCAATGGTGATGGGCGGCAATGAAGGGGCTGCTAGCGAAAAATAGATTCCAGTGATGTCAATACGCGAGGAAGGCCCAGGAGCCTGTCTCATTTCAAAAGAATCAATGAACACTGTCGACACGATGTGCACGCGACAAGGGTAGTGCCTGCTCACCAGTCAACTATTGTTTAATTCCGTGGCACTTCCGACAATGCTCTCTGAAGCTGCATCCAAACAGTTGCTCTTGCCGTTTGGAGTGCCATTCGCGCAGGAGCGCGTCTGTTCCACTGTAGATGAGGCAGTTGAGGCTGCAGGCGTAATTGGCTTTCCGGTGGTCATCAAGCTTTCGGGCGACAACATTGCCCACAAGACGGAACGAGGCCTGGTTCGTCTGAATGTTGCAGATTCCGAAAGCGTTCAACGGGCATGCAGCGATTTACTCGCTCGAGTCACCGATACAGATGGCGAGATTTCCTTTCTTGTTGCCGAAATGGTGAGAGGCGACAGGGAGTTAATCGTTGGAGTGATCAACGACCCTCAGTTCGGTTACATGGTTGCGCTTGGAATTGGCGGTGTATTCGCCGAGGCCATTGATGATGTGGTGCTTCGCCCGCTTCCTCTCACTGTCGACCAAGCCATGCACATGATTGACGACGTCGACCACCAGTCGATACTCGGATCTTTTCGTGGCACGCAACCGATTAATCGTTCGCAGCTGGCAAGCGTATTGGCAAGTATGAGCCAAGTGTGCGCATCTCATCCTGAAATTGATTCCCTCGACATCAACCCGCTTATAGCGCGAAGTGATGGTTCCCTTGTTGCAGTGGACGCTCTTGTTGGAGTTGGTCGCGTTCACGATCAAGCACCAAAAGCGACTGCAAGTACATTTGCACCAACAGCCAGGCATTTTGATGCCCTGTTCAACCCGAGAGCGATTGTGGTGATCGGAGCCTCAAGTCATCCAGGAAAGTTCGGATTTGTTTCGTTACACAATGCTTTGGCAAACAAGTTTGCAGGTGGCATCTATGCAACAAATTTGCAGCGAGAGAATATTCTCGGAATACAAACGGTTTCCGACCTGTCAGAGTTGCCGGTCGGAGAAATTGATCTTGCTTTCTTTTGCACACCAGCAAGTTCAAACGAAGCACTGCTGAAGCAATGTGCACAATTGGGAATATCTAGCGCATTCATTGCCAGTGCTGGATATCGCGAATCTGGGGAATCAGGTGAAGTTGTTGAAGCGTCGCTTCTCTCACTTGCGAATTCACTTGGGATGCTCATTGCCGGTCCCAATGGCCAGGGCGTGGTCAGCACACCTGCTTCACTGTGCCTACAGATCGTGGCGCCGTATCCTCAAAACGGTGGCATCTCAGTTGCCTCGCAAAGTGGCAATTTCGTTTCGAGCTTTCTGAATTACTCGCGGCAATCCGGTGTCGGTATTGCGCGTGCTATTTCTGCAGGTAATGCAACCCAAATCAGTGTTGAAAATTTTCTTGATTTTTTTGCGAGCGATCTTGAAACCAAAGTTGCCCTTACCTACATCGAAAACGTCGGTGATGGTGAGTCTCTGTTGAAATCAATGAAGAACATCACAGCAGTGAAGCCACTTGTGGTGTTGAAAGGTGGGGCAACAGCTGCAGGGTCAAAGGCTGCACAAAGCCACACTGGCGCCATGGCCAGCAACGATAGAGTTTTTCTTGGTGCCACGCGCTCATCTGGGGCGATCAAAGTTTCGTCAGTTGAAGAAGCTTTCGACACTGCAGCAACATTTGCAACACAACCTCTGCCTCGAGGCAATCGAGTTGCCGTTCTTACAACCGTTGGAGGTTGGGGAGTCGTCACTGCCGATGCGATCGCGCGAGACGGTGTTCTAGACCTCGTTGATTTGTCCGACGACCTCATGTCGAAGCTTTCGGCCCTGTTACCACCACGTTGGAGTCGCAATAATCCAATCGACTGTGCTGGTGGAGAAACACGCGACACGGTCACCGAAATTATGGAAATTGTTGCTGCTCACGATTCCATTGATGCAGTCATTTTTTTAGGCATTGGTATTCAAAGTAACCAGGCAAAGATGATGCGATCTGGCGGTTTTTATCCAGATTATGGGCTTGAGCGAATTGTTTCTTATCACGAGAAACAAGATGAACGCTATGCACTAACTGCTCGAGAGGTAGCAAGTAAATACGGTAAACCGATACTTATCGCAACCGAACTTGCAGTGGCCGATCCAGAAAATGCTGGCCCTGCGGCCGTGCGCGAATCTGGGGCGTACTGCTATCCAACGGGAGCACGCGCAGCAACGAGCCTCGCTCATCTTTATGAATATGCGAAGTATCGAGGAATCGCACAATGAATCAACACGACGATTCCAACAGCATTCAACGTGCGCGCAAGAAGGTAAAGGTTGGTTCTGCTCGTGTTGTGAGTTCACTATTGGCATCTGTAACTCTTGTTGGTGCAGTTTCTCTTGGCGTGTCATGGAAGCTTGTTGATGGTGTTGCGCAGGCTGTTACGCCTATCGCAAGCAGCACCGAACTGAAGTCGCTATCCGCACCAATTATCAATGCCCGCCGTAATCCGCAAACTCTTTCGCAAGATGTTCGATTCAGAACGTTGCGTTCACAATTGACTGCATTGGGAAATCGACTACCGACTGATTCATGCCTCATTGTTGAAATTGAAGGCCAGCGCATCATCAGCGTAAATGCAGATGCTTCTCTTCTCCCTGCCAGCAATATGAAACTTGTTGTAGCAATGGTTGCCCTTGATGTGCTCACGCCTGAGTTCGTTTTCAGTACTTCCTTAGTTGGCAAAGTAAACGGAAATGCCA
>CANKVI010000009.1 GCA_947487095.1 Acidimicrobiaceae bacterium
AACGAGGGGCAACGAACAATTGAAGGCATTGCAATCGTCGTCGATCGACAACAGAACCATGTTGCATGGATCCCGTCTTCTCTGCTTGAAGAAAAGACAGTGTTAGCGCGTTTTGCCAAAGCCTCGTTGATATCTGGTCATCATGTGAAACCGATGCTGCGCTGGTTTCTTGACCGCGAAATTGATATTCCAAAAATTGGGTTTGATACAGCCATTGCCGCCTATTTACTCGAACCGGCTCAATCAAAGTTGGAGGCGCACGA
Source organism: Acidimicrobiaceae bacterium (assembly GCA_947487095.1). The sequence goes on from CANKVI010000009.1 coordinate 264, forward strand.
GGTTCTTGCTCGGTACACGGAGGATCGCATCTCCGCGCGTGTAGATGGCGCAACCAATGATGGCCAACTCAGTTTTGATTCGGAGGTGTCGAATTCATCTTCGGATGCATCGAACGTCGCGACTGCAGTTAGTCGAGTTATTCCAGCACTTGCGAAGGAGATTGATGCTCAAGGTGTGGCTGATTTATTCAACGACGTTGAATTGCCACTCGTTCGAGTGCTTGCAAAGATGGAACATGTCGGAGTTCTTGTAGATAAAAAACAGCTGACCGCCATTAACGAGCACCTAGTTCACGAAACGAAGCGGCTCACGGTGGTGTTGCATGAGCTGGCGGGGAAAGCGTTCAATCTGAATTCGCCAACACAGCTGCGACAAATTCTGTACGAAGACAGAAAGCTTTCGCCAGGCAAGAAGACGAAAACCGGTTTCAGCACTGATGCGGCAACGCTCGAGAAGATTCGAGATCAATGGCCAGAATTCATTGACCAGCTGCTGGAGTATCGCGAGTTTGAAAAGTTACGTGGAACCTATGGTCAAGGTTTGCTAGATGCCATCCAACCAGATGGGCGAATTCATGCAACCTTCAATCAAACCGTTGCTCGGACTGGGCGTCTCAGCAGCGATGCACCGAACCTGCACAACATCCCCATTAGGTCGGATGAAGGGAAGGTTTTTCGCACCGCATTCATTCCACAAGATGGATGTCTGCTCATGGTTGCGGACTACAACCAAATTGAATTGCGTTGTATTGCACACCTTGCGAATGATCCAGGTTTGATTGACGCGTTTAATCGAGGTATCGACATTCACAGTGCCACTGCAGCTCGGGTATTTGGAGTTGATGCAGCAAGCGTCACATCGGACATGCGTTCACAAGCGAAAATGGTTTCGTACGGTCTGGCATATGGCATGGAAGCCTTCGGTTTGAGTCAGCGTCTCAGTGTTGGGGTTGGAGAAGCAAGCGAAATTCTGGATGCGTATTTTGCGGCATTCCCAAACGTGAAGCAATACATGGATGACACGATTGAGCAAGCGAGAGCAAAGGGTTACACCGAAACATTGTTTGGTCGTCGTCGACAAATCCCAGAACTCAATAATTCGAACTTCCGAATTAAGCAAGCTGGCGAGCGACAGGCAATGAATGCGGGAATCCAAGGATTGGCTGCCGACATTTTCAAGATTGCACTTGTGCGAATTGATAAATCAATTGCACAGGCAAAACTGAAAAGCGCCGTTATTTTGCAAGTTCACGACGAAGTGCTTGTTGAATGTCCTGTTTCTGAAAAAGATCAGATTAACGAGATTGTTCTCCACGAGATGAAGAACGCAGCGTCATTGAAAGTGCCACTCGAAGTAAATGCTGCGTGGGGTGACAGTTGGGCCTCAGCGAAGGCATAGCGAGATGTCTGATCGGGATCATTGGTTCGAAGATTTAGCAAGCCATATGAAGGATGCGTATCTCCGGTATTCATTTACCAAAGGAACCAAGCAGGAAGTTGATTTCATTCTTGAAACAACTGGTGCCAAAGTAGGTAGCGAGTTCATTGATGTTGGATGTGGTCCAGGTCGCCACAGTTTGGAGCTTGCGCGCAGGGGAATGCACGTAACCGGTGTCGATGTGAGTCAAGACTTCATCGATATTGCCCTGCGAAACTCCGCTGCAGAGTCCTTATGCAATGCAAAATTTGAGCGTCTTGATGCGCGTGACCTCATCAACCGCGCTTCGCTTCATGCGAAGTTTGACTTCGCAATATGTCTGTGCCAAGGCGCCTTTGGCTTGATGGTTGACGATCAACACGATGTTGAGATTCTCACTGGCATCCGCAAGTCCCTGAAAGACAAAGGGGTTCTCGTGCTGTCGGCGTTCAATGCCTATTTCTCTGTAAAGCATCATGCCGATGCAAAGTTTGACGCGCTGAGCGGAGTGAGTCACGAAACCACCGATATCCGCAATGAGCTTGGGGAAGTGAAAAACGTCGACTTGTGGACGGGTTGCTACACGCCACGGGAGTTGCGTTTGGTCTTCAACTTGGCTGGCTTCGATATTCTCAGCATTTCCAGCGTTGAGCCAGGGCAGTATTCCAACGCTGATTGCAGTACGGAATCGCCTGAATTCCTTGTTGTAGCCAAGTCCAGATAGAGCGGGCGCTGATAGCGTGATTTCCCTGTCCTACCGCCGGTAGGGCCTCTCGCAAGAGGGACCATCTCTCCTATCCACCGAAAGTACGTACCAATGTCAGATCTACAGACCATGCAATCCCCACCAATGGGAACCTTCGACTCAGAAGGAAATTACACACCACGCCAAATCATCGAGCGTGATCTTTCGCAGTCATTTGCAGACGCGATTGGCGGAACTCTTGTTGAGCTCAAAGACGGTCAACTCGTTACAGGAACCGTCGTTCGCATTACTCGCGATGAAGTGCTTGTAGAAATCGGTTACAAGACCGAAGGCGTCATCCTTGCTCGCGAATTGTCCATTCGTAACGACATCGACCCACACGAAATTGTGAAGTTGGGCGAGAAGATTGAAACTCTTGTCCTCACACTTGAAGACAAGGAAGGTCGTTTGTTGCTTTCAAAGAAGCGTGCGCAATACGAGCGCGCTTGGGGCGACATTGAAAAAGTTAAGGCTACAGATGGAACCGTTGAGGGTCTTGTCATAGAAGTTGTCAAGGGTGGACTCATCGTTGACATCGGTCTTCGCGGATTCCTTCCTGCATCACTTGTTGAACTGCGTCGTGTACGTGACCTTGCTCCGTACATCGGTCAGCGCATCACTGCAAAAATCCTTGAACTCGACCGCAATCGCAACAACGTTGTGCTTTCGCGTCGAACCTTGCTCGAGCAGAATCAGCGTGGCGCACGTGACGAGTTCTTGACACATCTCAAGGTAGGCGAAGTGCGCTCAGGTCGCATCTCAAGCGTTGTTGCATTCGGTGCCTTCGTTGATTTGGGCGGCATGGACGGACTCATCCACGTTTCCGAATTGTCATGGAAGCATGTTGACAACCCAACGGCTGTAGTCAACATTGGTGACGAAGTAACCGTAAAGGTTCTTGAAGTCGACATGGACCGCGAGCGCATCAGCCTCTCGTTGAAGGCAACGCAACAAGATCCTTGGCAAGAGTTCGCCAATGGTCACCAGGTTGCTCAGTTGGTGTACGGCCGCGTGACCAAGTTGGTTCCGTTCGGTGCATTCGTTCAGGTTGGCGATGGAATTGAGGGCCTCGTGCACATTTCTGAAATGTCAGCACACCATGTTGAAGCACCAGAGCAAGTTGTTACACCAGGAGAAGAGTTGTGGGTCAAGATCATTGATCTCGATCTCGCACGTCGTCGCATCAGTTTGTCAATTAAGCAGGCTGCTGAAGGCGGAGAATTGGCCGAGGAATACCGCGGACAGTTCCAGGTGGACGATCAGGGCAACTGGGTGGGCGGAGATGACAGCGCTCGCGAAGCAGCGTGGTCTGAATACTTCGACACCGCAGCAACGACTGAGGCATCAGCAGAAGCTGCATCCGAAGTACCTGCTGCTGAACCAGAAGCTCCTAGCGCATAGTTTCTGTAGGTGCGCTCGTCAGGGGGCGAGCGCACCTCAGATATTCATCGGAGACACATGAAATTGATTGGGCTAACAGGCGCAATTGGATCGGGAAAGTCTTCGGTATCTGCCCTGTTCGCACGTAAAGGTGCAGTCATCATCGATGGTGATGGCATTGCTAAGCAGTTACAGCAAAAAGGTTCTGCAACGCTCCAAAAAATGGTCGATGAATTCGGCGATGTGTTGCTTGAGTCTGGAGAGTTGGATCGAGTAAAGGTTGCTCAGTTGGTTTTCGGTGACCCGGAAATGCTGAAGAAGTTGAACACCATCATGCATCCTGCAATTGGCGCAGAGATCATTCGTCTGATCGAAGAAAACATGGAAACGGACAATGTGGTCATTCTTGACATGCCATTGTTGGTGGAGAATCCTCGAGAAGGTCTTTCGGGTCTAGTCATTGTTGATGTTGATCCTGAAGTTGCAATCTCGCGGCTGGTGCAGTTTCGAGGCATGAACGAAGAAGACGCGAGACGTCGTATGGCTAGCCAGGCGAGTCGGGAAGATCGCCTGCAGGTTGCTGATCGAGTGATCGATAACAGTGGTGAAATGGATGCGCTCACGACACAAGTCGATGAAGTCTGGGATTGGTTCGCGACACTTCCAAATGCTCAGCAAGGCGCTGGCGCACTTTCGAAGAAGAGCAAATAGTGACCGTTGATAATCAGCGTTTTGAAGTCGTATCTGAATATCAGCCAGCAGGAGATCAGCCGAGAGCTATTTCTGAGTTAGCCGAAGGTATTGAGCGGGGCGACAGGTTTCAAACACTGCTTGGTATTACCGGATCGGGCAAATCGGCAACCGTTGCCTGGACTATTGAAAAGGTGCAACGGCCGACACTGATTCTTGCTCCGAACAAGAGCCTTGCAGCGCAATTAGCACAAGAGATGAAAGAGTTCTTTCCTAAAAATCGAGTTGAGTATTTCGTCAGTTATTACGACTACTACCAACCGGAGGCCTACATTGCCTCAAGCGACACGTTTATTGAAAAAGACTCTTCGGTAAACGACGAAATTGATCGGTTGCGACATTCAGCAACAGCTGCATTGCTTACGCGTAGAGACACCATCGTTGTGGCATCCGTCAGTTGCATTTACGGAATGGGAAACCCAGAGGAGTATCGGGGAAACCTTTTAGAACTTCATGTTGGTGTTGACTACGACCAACGCAGTCTGCTTCGTCGGCTTGTCGACCTGCAATACGACCGCAATGACATGACTCTTGGTCGCGGAAACTTCCGCGTTCGTGGCGACACCATTGAAGTGCAGCCCGCTTATGACGAGACAGTCACACGGATTGAAATGTTCGGTGACACCGTTGAGCGAATCACGATCGTTGATGCCTTAACGGGCGAGACCGTGAACGATATGAGTGAAGTGTTGATCTTTCCCGCAACTCATTATGTTGCTGGGGATGAACGCATGAGAAAGGCCGTGCTCGGGATCGAACACGAATTGCAGGCGCGCCTGAAGCAATTTGAAACAGAAGGCAAACTATTAGAGGCGCAACGTCTCAGGATGCGCACGCAATACGACCTAGAAATGATTGCCGAAGTCGGATTCTGTAACGGCATTGAGAACTATTCAATGCATATCGACGGTCGATCGCCAGGAGAGCCGCCGTTTACTTTGCTGGACTATTTCCCGGACGACTACTTGCTAGTAGTCGACGAAAGTCACGTAACTATTCCGCAGCTACACGGTCAGTTCGCAGGAGATCGCAGTCGTAAAGCAACACTCGTTGAGCACGGGTTCAGATTGCCATCGGCTGCCGACAACCGACCGCTGCAATTTGAGGAAGCAATGCAAAGGATTAATCAATGCATTTTCCTGTCCGCAACGCCAGCGAAATTTGAAATAACAACGAGCCAGCAAGTTGTGGAGCAGATTGTTCGTCCAACTGGCTTGGTCGACCCAGAAGTAATTGTGAGACCAACCAAAGGTCAGATCGACGACATCATTGAAATGGTAAACGGCAGAGTCGAGGCTGGCGATCGTGTGCTCATTACTACCTTGACCAAGAAGATGGCTGAGGACTTGAGCGAATACTTGCTCGAGCAGGGATTGAAGGTTCGATATTTGCACTCAAATATTGACACAATTCAACGAATTGAAATCCTGCGCGCACTGCGTCTTGGAGAGTTTGACGTATTGGTGGGTATCAACTTGCTTCGCGAAGGTTTGGACCTTCCGGAAGTTTCGTTAGTGGCAATTCTGGACGCAGATAAGGAAGGTTTCCTGCGAAGCGAGACGTCACTTATTCAGATGATTGGACGCGCCGCCCGAAACGTAAATGGGCAGGTTGTCATGTATGCCGATAAACGTACCCCGTCAATGGACCGCGCAATTGGTGAAACACAGCGCCGTCGTGAACGACAGATCGCCTATAACAAGGAACACAACATCGATCCTCAGACCATTCGTAAGGCCGTGGGAGATATTTTGTCTGTGCTTCGTCCGTCCGATGGTGCCACATCTACGACGAAGAGCGGACGTCGTGACCGTGAGCGCGAAAAGGTCGTGAATGAATTGCGTTCCCTGCCACAGCAGGAACTCGGTCGGTTGATTCAAACCCTTGAGGAAGAGATGAATCTTGCTGCCTCAGAGTTGAAATTTGAGTATGCCGCGCGACTTCGTGATGAAATTAAAGATTTACGACGCGAACTTCGCGACGCTAAGTAGTCAGTAAGTAGCCTGCTGTCATGCCTCCAGCGAAGAAGAAGCCTGTTTATTCCGCAGGAGTCATTTCCGTTCGGGGTGCGCGGGAGCACAACCTGAAGAACATCAATGTTGAGGTTCCTCGTGACAGGTTGATCGCTCTTACTGGTATTTCAGGAAGCGGAAAGAGCAGTTTGGCCTTCGACACTATTTATGCCGAAGGTCAACGACGCTACGTTGAGTCGCTCAGCGCCTATGCGCGGCAGTTTCTTGGCCAAATGGACAAACCCGATGTCGATGTCATTGAGGGTTTGTCGCCAGCAATCTCCATAGATCAAAAGACTGCATCCAAGAATCCGCGTTCAACGGTTGGCACGATCACTGAGATCTATGACTATTTACGGTTGCTTTGGGCGCGCATCGGAGTTCAGCATTGCCCTAAAGACGGCATCGCATTGCAGCGCCAAACTCCTCAGCAAATTGTTGATCGAATCTTGGAACTTCCTGCGGGCACCCGATTCCAGGTATTGGCTCCTGTGGTTCGTGGTCGTAAAGGCGAATACGAGAACCTTCTTGGAGAACTTCTTGCACAGGGTTACACCCGTGCACGAATCGACGATCAAGTAGTTGATATTTCGGAATTCTTGAAAAAGGGCGACAAACTTGCGCGCTACGAGAACCACAGCATTGACATCATCGTTGACCGCCTCGTGCAGAAGGCTGGAATCAATCGACGTCTGACCGACAGTCTTGAGACGGCGTTGAAACTTGCCGACGGTGTCGCTGGTATCGAAATCATGAGCGGCAAGGGTGTTGAGCAAGGTGAGGTCATTACATTTAGTCAGCACATGGCCTGCCCGAAATGCAGTGCGAGTTTCGATGAGCTTGCTCCTCGAAACTTTTCATTCAACTCTCCGTTTGGCGCCTGTGAGACCTGCCTTGGTTTAGGAACCCGATACGAAGTTGAAGAAGAGTTGGTTGTTCCGGATCCGGAGTTATCAATTTTGCAGGGGGCAATCGCTCCATGGCGGTCGGCGCACACGCAGTATTTCCAGCGCATGCTTGAAGCAGTTGCCGAGGAGTACTCCATTCCACTCAATGTGAAGTGGGAAAAGCTTTCAGACAAGAACAAAAACATCATAATGCACGGAGCCGGCGATGCCTTAATGGTGAAGTACAAGAATCGATATGGACGGTCTCGCGAGTACAGCACTTCGTATGAAGGTGTTGTTCCGTGGATCAAGCGTCGACACGAAAGCGCGGAGGGCGAGTACTCACGCGAGCAGTTTGAAAGTTACATGCGCGAAGCGCCGTGCAAAGCATGTAAAGGGCAACGACTGAAGCCTTCATCGCTGGCTGTGAAAGTTAACGGCAAGAGCTTGAGTGAAATATGTGATTTGTCCATTGGAAACTCTGCGGAGTTTTTGAAGGGACTCAAGCTTGGCGATCGCGACAAGATGATTGCCGAACGCATTACGAAGGAAATCAATGCGCGTCTTGGGTTTTTGCTTTCGGTTGGACTTGACTACCTCACGCTGTCACGTGCAGCAGCAACATTGGCAGGCGGTGAAGCGCAACGGATTCGTCTCGCAAGTCAGATTGGTTCTGGACTTGTAGGCACATTGTATGTACTTGACGAACCAAGCATCGGCCTGCATCAGCGCGACAATCATCGACTTATTGAAACTCTTGTTCGTCTGCGTGATCTTGGGAACACTGTCATGGTTGTCGAACACGACGAAGACACCATTCGGGCAGCGGATTGGATCGTTGACATCGGTCCCGGTGCAGGAGAGCACGGTGGCGAAGTTGTATACAGCGGTGAAGTGGCGGGCATCGAAAAGGTTGCGAAATCAATAACGGGACAGTATTTGAGCGGAAAGAAGTTCGTTCCGGTTCCCGCTGAAAGGCGCGCTCCGAAGAATGAATGGCTCACCATTCGTGGAGCACGTGAACACAACTTGCAGAACCTGACCGCGAAGATTCCATTGGGATTGTTTGTTGCCGTCACTGGTGTTTCGGGTAGCGGTAAGAGCACGTTGATTCGCGACATCTTGTTGCCCTCCCTCATGCAGAAGATCTACAAGTCCAAAGATGCACCAGGCAAGCACACGGCCGTCGACGGAGTGCAACACCTGGACAAGGTGATTGATATGGATCAATCACCAATCGGTAGAACTCCTCGTTCAAACCCTGCAACGTACACCGGAGTGTTCGACGATATTCGAAAGTTGTTTGCAACTACTGCTGAAGCGAAGGTGCGCGGTTATCAACCCGGTCGATTCAGTTTTAACGTTCCTGGCGGTCGTTGCGAGGCGTGCTCGGGTGACGGAACAATAAAAATTGAAATGGTGTTCTTGCCTGATGTGTATGTGCCGTGCGATGTGTGTAAAGGCGAGCGCTATAACCGCGACACCTTGGACATCCTGTTCAAGGGAAAGAACATTTCTCAGATACTTGACATGCCGATATCAGAAGCCGTTGACTTCTTTGCCAATCAGCCTCGTATCGGTCGACATATGCAGACATTGCTTGATGTTGGACTTGGGTATGTGCGGTTGGGGCAGTCGGCGCCAACACTGTCTGGTGGCGAAGCACAGCGTGTGAAACTTGCGGCGGAACTCGCAAAGCGCAGCACTGGTCGAACGATCTATCTACTTGATGAGCCAACGACCGGATTGCACTTTGAAGATGTGCGCCGATTGCTGACAGTGCTTGCTCGTCTCGTTGAAACGGGTAACACCGTGTTGGTAATTGAACACAATCTTGATGTGATCAAAACTGCGGATTGGATTATTGATATGGGTCCAGAGGGCGGAGATGGCGGTGGACGGATCATCGCCGAGGGAACGCCAGAGGATGTTGCAAAAGTGAAGGGGAGCTACACCGGCAAGTTCCTTGGACCGCTGTTGAAAAAGAAGCAATAGGCAGTGCAGCGACCGTCAATTCCTATCCCTGATACGCCAGGGTCGTATCAGTTCAAGGATGAACAGGGTGGAGTCATTTACGTCGGCAAGGCAATAAATCTGCGCTCACGCGTGGGCAGTTATTTCGCCGAACCCCACACGCTCCACCCTCGAACAGCAAAAATGATGTCGGTTGCCGCGAGTGTGGAATGGATTGAGGTTCGCAACGAAGTCGAAGCCTTGATTCTTGAATACAACTTGATTAAGGAGCATCGTCCACGTTTCAACATTCGTCTTCGCGACGATAAAAGCTATCCGTTTTTAGCCATCACACTTGATGAAGAATGGCCGCGCGCAATGGTCATGCGAGGCAGGCGTCGAAAGGGAACGAAGTACTTCGGCCCATATGTCAATGCGTGGGTCATTCGCGACACCCTGGAACTTGTGCTCCGAACGTTTCCTGTTCGCACGTGTTCCAACGGAGTGTTTAAACAACACAATCGACTCGGTCGACCGTGTTTGCTGTTTCACATTGAAAAATGCAGTGGACCATGTGTTGGCAACGTGGAAGCCGAGCAGTATTCAAAATATGTGCATGACCTGCAGCGATTTCTTAATGGCGACTCCGATGAAATAGTCGACAAGATCGAGTTGGAAATGAGGGAAGCCTCGAGCAAGCAGGACTTTGAACGCGCCGCGGTGTTTAGGGATCGTCTCACACATATACATAAGGCGCTTGAGCGCCAACAGATGGTTGGTGATCAATCCGAAAACATAGACGTTGTTGGTATCGCCGACGACGAGTTCGAGGCTTCGGTGCAAGTGTTTTACGTTCGTCGCGGTCGGGTGATGGGTCGTAATGGGTTTATCTTGGACAAAGTTGAGGATGTCAGTTCTGGACAATTGATGGACCGAATTCTTGAAAGCATCTATGGCGATGCACCTCCTCTAGGTGTCCCCAAAGATGTTCTGGTTTCTCAGGCGCCAGAAAGCCTGGGTGCAATGGAAGAGTGGCTTGCAAGAGAGCGTGGAACAAAAGTAGAAATCCGGGTTCCTACTCGCGGTGACAAGCGCGAGTTGCTCGCAACTGTTGTAAAGAATGCAACTGATGAATTTGCACGTCATCGAATGAAGCGTGCATCTGATCACAACAGCCGCAGCCGTGCGCTTACTGAGTTGCAAGATTTGCTCAATCTGCCAGAAGCTCCACTGCGTATTGAGTGTTACGACATGGCGCATCTTCAGGGAACTGATTACGTGGGCGGCATGGTGGTGCTTGAGGACGGTCTGCCAATAAAACGCGAATACCGCAAGTTCAAGATCAAAGATGTCCCAGGAAACGATGATTACGCCGCAATGAAGGAAGTGCTCATGCGCAGACTTTCCGCATACATCGCTGAGCGTGATCAGCCAATTGAACAGCGCGGCGAAAAACCAGGAAAATTTGCTTATCCTCCGCAACTCATTTTAGTTGACGGTGGTAAGGGGCAACTCGGCGTCGCGATGGAAGTCATCAACGAACTTGGTCTAGAACATGAGATTTCTGTTGCTTCGTTAGCAAAGCGACTAGAGGAAGTCTTTGTTCCAAATAGATCCGAAGCCGTCGACGTGCCCCGCGGCAGTGATGCGCTATTCATGCTGCAAGTGATTCGAGACGAGGCCCATAGGTTTGCTAACTCGTTCCATCGCGAATTACGCGGTAAGCGGATGACAAAGGGTGCACTCGATGGCATACAGGGGTTAGGGGAAGCCCGGAAGAAGAAACTCGTCGCACATTTCGGAACGGTGGCGGCAGTAAAGAAGGCCTCGCTCGACAATCTGCTGACGCTTGGCTGGCTCCCTGAGACTGTTGCCCGAGACATCTATAAACACCTACACGGGTAACCTTTCCACGTGGCCGATATTTTGCTCATCGTTGGTTTGTCTGGTGCCGGTCGTTCACAAGCAGCAGACGACCTTGAAGATCTTGGCTGGTTCGTTGTTGACAATATGCCGATCACGCTTGTTGACAAGGTTGTTGAGCTCGCAGAGAACGGGGCAGATGATCTCCAACTTGCGCTCGTTCTAGGTACCCCTTCAAACCAAACCAATGCCATAGATGTTGTCGCTAACTTGCGAGAAGCGGGCCATCGAGTTCGGATTTTGTATCTAGATGCGTCAACATCTGAATTAGTGAAGCGTTATGGAGCGACACGAAGAAAGCATCCATTGAGTAGTGCCACTGTGAGCGTAGAAGAAGCAATTCTCAAAGAGCGATCATTGCTCGAACAGGTGAAGGGTTCGGCCGACCTAGTCATTGATACATCATCGCTCAATGTGCACCAATTGAAATCTCAAATTCAAGATCTTTTTGCTGCGGTTGGTGGTAAAGATGTTATGCAGCTGACAGTCGAATCATTTGGCTACAAACATGGAATCCCGTTGGACGTCGACTTGGTCTTTGATGTTCGCTTTTTACCTAATCCTCACTGGGATGAAAATCTGAGGCCGTTGAGCGGTTTGGATCAAGCGGTCTCTGATTTCGTACTTCAACAACCCCTTGCAATTGATTTTGTTGACAAGATTGATGCACTGTTTGGAATGCTCATTCCGGCTTACCGGGCGGAAGGTAAAAGTTACCTTACGGTTGCGATTGGGTGCACGGGTGGAAGGCACCGATCTGTTGCGATTGCTGAAGAGATCGGTCGAAGGTTCATTCAATTGGGGCATCACCCGCGGGTCATTCACCGAGATATCGCCCGCTAGTCGCTTGGTTGCTAATGTCTGCCTCTATGGCAAACACTCCAATTCGCGTAGGTATCAACGGTTTCGGTCGCATCGGTCGTAACTTCTTCCGTGCAGTGCAAGCAACAAATGCACCAATTGAGATCGTTGCGGTTAACGATCTTGGAAACATCAAGACCATGGCTCATTTGTTGAAGTATGACTCTGTACTTGGCATTCTTCCAAACGACATCAAACCAGTTGACGACGGAATCAGCATTGACGGCAAGGTGTTGAAAGTGCTTCAGCACCGTGACCCAAAGGATCTTCCGTGGGCCTCACTTGGGGTAGATGTGGTTATCGAATCAACTGGATTCTTCACTGACCGTGACAAGGCAGCCGCTCACCTTGAAGCCGGAGCGCCAATCGTCGTCGTTTCGGCGCCTTCAGCTGGGGCAGATGCAACGATCGTTTATGGCGTGAACCATCAGGATTTTGACCGGGGCAAGCACAAAGTTGTCTCCAATGCGAGTTGCACGACCAACTGCTTCGTGCCAATGGTGAAGGTGCTCGATGACGCTTTCGGAGTGGAAAATGGTTTGATGACAACCATTCACGCCTATACGGGAGATCAGCAATTGGTGGACGGACCGCATAGCGATTTGCGTCGTGCGCGTGGCGCAGCCATCAACATCATCCCAACTGGAACTGGTGCTGCTCGTGCAACAAGCCTTGTACTCGAAGCGATGAAGGGCAAGCTGGACGGAACATCTTTGCGCGTTCCGGTTCCAACGGGCTCCATCACCGACTTCGTCGCAGTATTGAAGTCAAGCCCGACGAAGGATGAGATTAACGCTGCATTCAAGAAGGCAGCAGACGGTCCGTTAAAGGGAGTACTTGAATACACGGATGCTCCGATCGTTTCTAGTGATGTCGTTACCAATCCACATTCATGTGTGTTTGACAGCGATCTCACCATGACAATGGGCAACCTCGTGAAAGTGCTCGGTTGGTACGACAACGAATGGGGCTATTCAAATCGCCTTGTTGATTTGATCAAGCACATTGGTTCCTCGAAGTAGCAACGCTGCATGACTCGGGTTCCATCGTTAGAAGACCTTGGCGACGTTTCAGGGAAGCGGGTTCTCGTTCGAACGGACTTCAACGTTCCAATGGAAGGTCCGGATGATGCGCGGACAATTTCTGATGACTTTCGGATTCGAGCAGCACTGCCCACAATTGAATATCTAACCAGTCGTGGTGCACATGTCGTCTGTGCCAGTCATCTCGGGCGTCCGAAGGGTTCGCCGAATGCGAAGTACTCGATGGCGACGGTTCGTGCTCGACTCGCAGAATTGGCACCTGCTGTAGAACTACTCGAGAACCTTCGCTTTAATCCTGGCGAAGAGGGTAATGATCCAGCTTTTGTTAACCAGCTCATCAGTGGCATTGACATGTATGTCAATGACGCATTCGGTGCGGCTCATCGATCTCACGCATCCATCGTTGGTCCATCACGTACCTTGCCGTCTGCTGCTGGAAGGTTGTTGCAACGAGAAGTAGATGTGTTAGGTGATCTCCGCGAGAAGCCGAAGCGTCCATTCGTTGCTGTGCTCGGCGGTGCAAAAGTAAGCGACAAAATCGGTGTAATCGAGGCATTGCAAGAACGCGTTGATGCATTCATCATCGGTGGAGGAATGTGTTTCACCTTTCTCGCAGCGCAGGGTTACCCGGTAGGTGACTCAATTTGTGAACGTGATCAAATCGATGTTTGCAAGAAACTTCTCTCTGGACCTGTTCCGATTCATCTTCCAGAGGACATCATCGGTCTTGATGCGCAAGGTGTGTATCAAACGTTTGGTATTCGATTGCCAGAAGGTGCAAAAGGTTTAGATATAGGACCAGGCTCCGCAGCAGCATTCACCGACATCATCATGGATGCACGTTCGGTCTTTTGGAATGGTCCAATGGGGATGTTCGAAGACGCGCGATTTGCATCGGGAACCAAGACAGTTGCACAAGCTGTTGCCGACACGAAAGCCTTCACTGTTGTAGGTGGGGGTGACTCCGCGGCCGCACTTGCGCAATTCAAACTTGATGATGAAGTTGATCATGTGTCGACAGGTGGTGGCGCATCTCTTGAATATTTAGAACTCGGCGACCTACCAGGTCTTGCCGCATTGCGAGGAGCACCAAATGCCAGATAGCACCGTGTACCGGAAGCCGCTAATCAGCGGTAACTGGAAAATGAATAACAATCACTTCGAAGCAATTCAGAGTTTGCAAAAGCTTGCGTACCTGCTAACGAAGGATGACTACAGCGCAGTTGACGTTTCAATACATCCGCCATTCACTGATATTCGCAGCGTGCAAACGCTTATTGATGCAGATGATCTGCGTATTCATCTTGGAGCGCAAAATTGCCACTGGGAGGAAAAGGGCGCGTTCACAGGCGAAGTCGCCGCGGCTTTTCTTGCAAAGCTTGGTGTGCAGTACGTAATTGTGGGACACAGTGAACGTCGTGAGATTTTTGGCGAAACCGATGCGGATGTTTCGAAAAAGATCACGACTGTTCAGAAGTTGAACATGTATCCGATCGTCTGCGTTGGCGAAACGCTAGAGGAACGTGAAGCCGGAAAGACCACAGAGAAAGTCATTGGTCAGGTGCGTGCGGCACTAGTTGGTCGCACGGTTGACCAAGTGTGCAACATGGTGATCGCCTATGAGCCGATTTGGGCTATCGGCACAGGGCGCACTGCGACGGCTGGCGATGCCCAGGCCGTCATCGGGGCAATCCGAGCCCAGGTGCAAGAGACTTCTGGTGAAAAAGCTTCAAGTGCAATCAAATTGCAATATGGCGGAAGCGTGAAGGCTGCCAATATCTCCGAAATCATGGCTCAGCCTGACATTGACGGGGCGTTAGTGGGAGGGGCCTCCCTTGACCCAGCCGAGTTCGCACGCATCGTGCAGTACCGATCTCGTTAGTTGTAATCCTCGTTCGCTAGTAGCCTTGTCGTCACATGTCGGGGCTTTGTGCTCCGACCCAATTGGGGTAATTCCCACCTAATCGACGGGGAGGTCGAGAGTGAAGAAAACCAACAAACTCGCTGGAGTTGTTGCTGGCTTCGCAGCGTTGTCGCTTGTTGTGGCAGCGTGCGGTGGCAGTAGCGGCGAAAGCAACGAAGGTGCAGCGTTCACAAGCCTTGATGCTTGTGCAACACGTACCTACGACTACACAAAACCAGAATCAACAACGGCAGGTATGACCATTACTTACGACATTGCTCCAGAAGCAGTGTGGGAAGATGGTTCACCAATCACCGTTGCAGACTTCAAGGCAACTTGGGATGCATCGTTGAACACACCCGGTTCATTGTCAACCACTGGTTACGACCAAGTGACATCAATTGAAGCCGGATCAAGCGACAAGCAAGTAGTAGTCACCTTGAAGGCTGTTTATGCTCCGTACAAGGGATTGTTCGGATCATTGATTAAGGCTGCTTCAGTGGAAAACACTGCAGACGTGTCGGGCGATTTCGCTGACATGATTCCTTACTCAGGCCGCGCCTACAAGATGGAGTCATGGAGCAAGGATCAGTTGGTCTATGTTCCTAACGAAAACTATTGGGGTACTGATAAAGCAGTAGCACCAAAGATCGTCATGGTTCCAAAGGCTGACAGCGACACCGAAATTGCGTCAATCAAGGCTGGCGACGTTGACTTCATTTATCCGCAGTACTACCAGGGAATCGAAGAAGCCGTTGCACAAGACAACATCGCTTCATCTGTTCAATTCGGTGGCGACTACGAAGCGTTCTACTTCAACCAGAAGTGCGGACCTTTCGCAGACGACAACTTCCGTGAAGCATTCTCAAAGTCAATCGACCGCGATGCATTGTTCGCACAGATCTACACTCCAATCGCTCCAACCGGAACGTTGTTGCAGTGTGGTCCAATCACTCCTGGTGATTACTGCGCAGGCGATGAGTTCGCAGGCAGCTATGACGCTGAGGGCGCTGCAAAGATCATGGAAGATGCAGGCTGGGCAAAAGATGATGCTGGTTACTGGGCGAAGGATGGCGTAGCGCCAGAAATTCGTTGGGTAATCAACACCGGAAACACCCGCCGCGAAAGCACACAGGCTTACTTGATTCCATTGCTGCAGGCAGCAGGATTCAACGTAAAGGCTGATAACTGTGACGCAGCTTGCTACTTCCAGAAGCGTTTGCCAGCACTCGACTACGACTTGGCGATGTACATCAGCACGGCTCCACCGGATCCTGCG
This sequence comes from Acidimicrobiaceae bacterium, assembly GCA_947487095.1. The sequence continues at coordinate 16,417 of CANKVI010000009.1, forward strand.
TACCTCACCTCGTCATTTGTGTGTGACCAGATCCCAACCGATGCCAATGGCAACGTGGGTCAGAACACACAGGGTTGGTGCAACACTGAAGCTTCCGACCTGCTGCATGCAGCAGACGTTGAAGTGGACTCGGTAAAGCGTGCCGACAACATCAAGGCAGCCCTTCGTTTGATGGCCGAGGATCATGTCCTCTTGCCATTGTTCCAGTTCCCTAAGTCGGGCTTCTGGCGCACAGACAAAGTTGGCGGACCTGTAGATGCTGAACTCAACAACTACACAGCATTCATCAACTTCAACCAGTGGACTGATGTTGATGGTGACGGAAAAATCGTCATCGGTGCTGAGCAGTGGCCAGAGTGCCTCAACCCAATCACGGAGTGTGCAAACTCTTCGTGGATGGTATGGACGACAGCATTCCCTGTCAGCCCAGGTGCATTCAGCACAACTAACGACGGCAAGTACGTTGTTTCAAACTTGTTGACCGGCGAACCAGTAGTAGCGGTTCTCTAATCAATTAGTTCATTAGTACGCATGTACGGTGCGCGACTCGTTCCATTTGGTTCGGGTCGCGCACCGTCTGCATAACGTAGGAGTAGTTTCTCAATAGTCACCGGACGAGAGGGAGGGCAACCATGTTTCGCTTCGCACTCCGTCGTTCTGCTTGGGCAATACCAACATTGCTCTTGGTTACTTTCTTGGTGTATATCGCCTTACGAATGGGCACCGATCCGCTTGCTAGCTATATGCGGTCAAACCCTCGCGCGACTCGATCGAAGATCGCACAATACAAAGAACTCAATGGTCTTGGAACTAATTACGTAACTGGATATCTCAGTTGGCTCAAAAACTTCGTCACCTTTAACTGGCCAAACAGTATTAAGGGAAGTCGCGAAGTGTGGCCTGAACTGAAAGATGCAATGGCTAATAGCGCGCGCTTAGGCATTGCTGCCACAACGGTCGGAGTAAGCATCGGTCTCACGATCGGAATTTTTGCAGCGCTTCGACCGGGTGGAAAGCGTGACGTTGCAGTGAACACTGCAGCGTTCGTAGGAATTTCGATCCCTCCGTATATTTCGGCAATCTTGTTGCAATTGGTTTTTGCTGTTTACTGGAGCAAGTGGTTTGGCAACACCTTGTTCCCAACATCTGGCGTGTATCCGCCAGGGCAAGACGGATTTGACCTCGTGCTCATGCTCAAACACATGGCTCTACCGACGTTTGTAGTTGCCATTCAGGTCATTGCCGTGTACAGCCGGTACATGAGGTCGTCGTTGCTTGATGTTTTGAATTCGGACTACATGCGCACAGCTCGTTCGAAGGGTCTGAGCGAATTCCGAATCCTGATAAGACACGGTGTGCGTAACGCACTTATTCCCGTCATCACTATTGCTGCATTGGACATCGGAGCCATTGTCGGCGGTCTCATCATTACTGAGAACATTTTTGATTATCCAGGTACCGGCAAATACTTTCTCAGTGCATTTGGTAACGGTGACTTCCCCTTGTTGATGCCACTGATGGTGATCATTGTTGCTTCAGTTCTGCTGTTCAACCTGCTGGCTGATATTTCGTATGCAA
>CANKVI010000010.1 GCA_947487095.1 Acidimicrobiaceae bacterium
GTTCCTGGGAGGCCGAGGCGTTCACGGAGCACATAGAGCAGGCTTTCGCCAACCCATGAGTCCTGTACTTTGTGTGTTTTTCCATTCACGCGAAGGGAGTAGAACTCATTGGCACTCATTGGTAAGCCTTCCTTAACAAGCGTGAAGCGAGAACCGAAATGGCATGTCGTCGGTATTCTGCTGTGCTGCGATGATCGTCAATTGGTGATGATTCGGCCGCAGCACGTCGTCCAAATTCATTTGCCACATCGAGTGAAATGGATTGGCCAGCAGAGAGATCTTGTGTTGATTTGAGCCATGCCTCAGACTCACGGCATCTAATGATGGTTGGGCCAACGGAGCCGAGCGCTATCCGAACATTGGCATTCTCATGATCAGCAACTAAGCAAGCTGAAGCAACGGAAATGACCATTGCATTGCGTACACCTACTTTTGAATAGCCCTGCCAACCCTGAACGATAGGGAAATCAATTGCAGTGATGATCTCGTCATGCTGACGCACGCTGCGTTTTACCCCTGTCATGAAGTCATGAATCGAGACGACACGACTTGAATCGAGCGTGTTCAGATGAATCATTGCATCAAGAGCAAACATCACGGGCAATGTGTCGCCCGCGGGGGAGCAAGTGCCGAGGTTGCCTCCAAGTGAACCTGCCGCCCGGATCTGAGGAGACCCCACAGTGCGCGAAGCTTGAGCCAATGCAGGAATGGCCGAGAGCACTGGCTCGCCTTCAATGACCGAATAGGGAACGCCCGAACCGATGGTCATGATTCCAGCGGAATCTGTACGAATCGTGCGTAAAGCTTCAACGTCACGAAGGCTCACCATGGTTGTCGGCTTTACATGGTTGAAATTGATTTCAACCATCAGGTCGGTACCGCCTTGGATAAGACGCGCATCTGCATGCTCGCGCAACGCTGCAAGCGCCGTTGTCAACTCTTTGGCAACGATGACAGTCATTTCTAGTTGCCATCCCAATCTGCGAAAGCATCGATCATTGCGTGCACGTCGCCAAGTGGATACAAGATCGGGCATGTAGCACCGTTGTTCAAATAGTGACGCACCTGCTCGCGGGCTTCGGCAGGAGTGCCACTAGCTGTAAGCATTTGCACGATCTCGTCTGGTACCAACTTCGATGCTGCAGTCACTTGTTCGTGTGTTGCAGGCCATGTGAGAACTTCGCCCACCTTGTCAAGCAAAGACTGGGGAACGCCAGAGGCCTTCATGATGTGTGGTTGCTGGCCAAGATACTGAGTTACCATTTCGCGAGCCATGTCTAACGCGGTCTGACGATCTTCGTGAACACTGCACACCACAAGCTGAGGTCGATCGATATCTTCAATCTTGCGACCTGCCTTATTCGCACCTGTTTGCAAAGCCTCCATAGCTTGTTTGTTGTAGTCGGGGGAGACCAAATAATTCAGCACAACTCCATCGGCGATTTCACCTGTGAGTTCCATCATTTGCATTCCGGTAGCGCCAATGTAAATAGGTACGTCCTTTGCACGACGATCCTGATACACGTAGTCAAGTTCGATTCCATCGAAGTGCACGAACTCGCCTTTGAAGGTGACATTCTCGTTATGCAATAGCGCGCGCACAGCAGTAACGATCTCACGCATTGCACGAAGTGGCTTCGCGCGCGAGATCCCAACTTTCTGAGCCAATGGATCCCACCAGGCTCCGATACCCAAAATGACTCGACCAGGTGCAAGGTCATCAAGAGTGGAAAACGTGGCAGCTAGACGAGCCGGATTGCGGCTCCAACAGTCAACAACTCCCGAACCAACTTTGATGTTGTTGGTTACTGAAGCAAATGCCGCCATCGGAACAGTTGCCTCGCGCACCAATCTGCTTTCTGCCTGCCATACGGCTTCGAAACCCTTTGACTCTGCGTATTGCGCGAATGCCATACCCTCACGGATGGGGTGAGCGTCCTGCAGATAAATGGCCATACGCGCCTTGCCGGTCTGCGGATTGATTGCTGCTGCGGGAATGCTCATGCTTCTAACCTTTCAAACAATCTTTGCGCTTGTTCACGTGCTTTTGATCGAACTTCTTGTACATCTATGCGTGTCAATTTGCCATCTTCAAGCACGCGCTCATCGTCAACATCCACAGTGATCACCTGCATGTCGGTGGTGAAGGCGGTGTGCCATGAGCTATCCATACTGTCGTATGACCAAACAACTTTGTCGTTCTTCGCCTCTGGGAAGAATTGATAGTTGTTGTTAAGCCACGAGTCGACAACTGTTGGATTCTGAGTGACGTCGTATTCGCGAAGACGAACATAAGCGAGGCGCGATTCCTCCATCATGTTTGCTCCAATGCCGTCTGTTCCCAGAAGAATTGGGTTAGGACGCTCTGTGGGCTTTGCGTATCCAACTGAGTTGTTCATATTTGAACGAGGGTTGTGAACGATCGAACCCCTGAGACTTCGATCCAAATGCACCGCATGCACGAGTAGCCAGTCGTCCTGGGCTAGAGACTCAAGACGTGATCCAGCATCTAGATCGTCAATGCCTTCGGCAACATGAATGTGCACACCTACGCCTAATGATGAAGCAAGAGCAGCGGCTTCACTTAGGGTTTCGTCTCCACAGGTAAACGCTGCGTGAACGCCAATCATCCCCCGACCACCGCTTTTAATGAATGCGAAACCTTCATCAAGACCACGTCGGGCTGCAGATGTCATTTTCACAGAGCGATCGACACTCGAATGCAGTTTCCCGTCGTTGTCCCATCTATCGGTAACGCCGTAGCTTGTGTTCACCCGTACGCCAACATCGCGACATGCCTTGGAAATAGTGGCGAGAGATCCTTCAATTGCGTTGGGCGATTCATGGTGATCAATGATGCATGTTGTTCCGCTTGCAAGTGCTTCGGCGGCTCCAAGTGCTGCAGACCAATAGATCATGTCGAGATCAAGCGCAGCATCAATTCGCCACCAAATGTTTTCAAGAATGGAGATGAATGATTCGGTGGCTCCACGCGGTGCTGGAATTCCGCGAGCAAGGGAACTGTAGAGATGATGATGAGCACAGACCATCCCTGGAGTTGTGTTCGTCATACTTAGTCCTCGGTGCTCGAATCGTCGCGCTTCATCGGCAACTTTGAACGCCACACGCCATCAAAGTCGTACAATGCTGAGGCAACTGCTCCAGCGGTTGGAACCAATCCGATTTCACCAACGCCTTTAATTCCGTATGGAGAATTTGGCTGAGCCGATTCGACGAGTTGTACCGAAATCTTCGGTACGTCTTTTGCTCGAAGGATTCCTAGGCTGCGCAAAGTTTTGTTCAGTGGGAAACCCGTCTCAGGGTCGCTAGGGAAGTCTTCGCTTAGTGCATAGCCGAGCCCCATGTGGACTGAGCCTTCAATTTGCCCTTCGCAGAGTTGCGGGTTAACTGCTCGACCAACATCGTGGGCTGCAACAACGTGTTCGATCTTTCCTGTTTCGCGATCGATAACCACCATCTGTGCTGCGTATCCAAAAGTGGAGTGAATGATTGGGTTTTCCACACCGGGTTCGCCAAGTTTGGTTGTCCAGTCAACCCGGTATTCACCAAAGTGATCTACACCAACTTCGCAATTGGCAGCACGCGCTGCCTCACAAGCAGCCTTAACTGCACCAGCACCCATGAGAGTTCCGCGTGAGCCGGTTGTTTGGCCAAGTCCGAGTTCGCGAGTCGTGTCAACAATGACATCGATGAGTGAACCGTCTACGCCGAGTTCTTCGACCGCCACTTGCTGTGCAACAGTGTTGATTCCTTGGCCCATTTCGGTCCAACCATGACGAACTTCAATTCGTCCATCGTGTTTAAAATGCACAACCGCCCGAGTGATCTCTTTAAAGCCATTTCCGAGACCGCTGTTTTTCAGACCTAGACCAAGGCCGATTGCTTTACCCGACGATCGAGCTTCGTCGTATGCCGGCTTGATTGCGTCGAGACACTTTGATGCACCAAGGCATCCATCGTCCATGATTTGTCCAGGACCCCACACCATTCCGGGCATGATGACGTTTGCACGGCGAATTGACCATCCGTCAATTCCAACTTTTTCAGCTAAACGATCGAGCACACCCTCCATCGCAAATTGTGCTTGGTTTGCGCCAAAACCACGGAAGGCTCCACACACGGGATTATTGGTGCGAACCGCAATGGCTTCAACATCAATGTTTGGCACTTGATATGGGCCACTGGCGTGACCAGCCATACGTTCAAGTACTTTCATGCCAACGCTGGCATACGCGCCGCTGTCACCAATCGCACGCACATGCAATGCGAGAATCTTGCCGTCAGCATCGCAACCAATTTTGTACGACATGTCAATGGGGTGCCGTTTGGCGTGCATGAGGAAGCTTTCCTCTCGCGAAAGCGTGCACTTCACTGGGACCTGCAGTAACCATGCAGCAAGTGATGCATGAGCTTGATTACTCATGTCTTCTTTGCCGCCAAAGGCTCCACCGTTGGTGATCAATTCGACAGTTACTTGCTCATTGGACAGTCCAAGCAGCTTTGCAATGTCGTTGCGGTCGTCCCAAATACCTTGACCACCTGAATACACATGAAGGCGAGTGCCATCTTCGGAAGGAACGGCGAGTGTGCTCTCTGGCTCCAGAAAAGCATGTTCAATTCTTTGAGTGCTGAAGTCCTGTTCGACGATGTGCGCACACTGAGTAAAGGCTGCATCAACGTCTCCACGTTTATAGGTGCTGGTGCTCAAAACATTTGATTGCGTCTTCCATACCGCAATCTCTTCGCTGTCAATTGCAAGACGCGGATTCGTGATTGGCTTCAACACGTCGTATTGCACTTCAATCAAATCGGCTGCTGCGCGAGCGGTTATCCGGTCATGTGCAACTACAACAGCCAGAACATCTCCCGCATATGACGTATATCCACCAACGGGAATCATGACTGGCCAGTCTTTATAGATGATGCCCACCATCAGTTCGCCTGGTATGTCTGCTGCAGTGAACACGGCTGTGACTCCGCTCATGGCGAGAGCTTTCGAGCTGTCAATGCCGATTACCTTTGCTCGCGCATGCTTCGTGAAATGTAAAGAAGCATGCAGCATTCCGTCAATGCGTATGTCGTCAACGTAACCACGATCACCAAGAGCGAGTTCTTGAGCTTCGTACTTGACGCTTCGCGATCCAATTCCGCCAACCTGTGGCAACTCTGGGGTAACACCCTGTGCAACCATCTCGATTGCATCCAAAACCTTTACGTAGCCAGTGCATCGACATAGGTGAGCGCCGAGATGGCGGGCCATGTCTTCGCGCTTAAGGTCTGCGCCTTTTTTGTCCACCTGTGCCTTCGCACGAACAACAATGCCGGGAATACAGAATCCACATTGCAATCCACCACAAGCAGCAAATGCATCTGAATACTTCTTGCGTTCTGACTCGTCGATGCCTTCAAGAGTCGTAACTTCACCGCCGGCAACTTTTTCCAAGCTTGTTTGACAACTCACCACAGCCTTGCCGTTTACAAATACGGTGCAACAACCACACTGTCCACTTGGTGAGCACCCGTCCTTGGGTGAAGTGATGTTGAGCTCTTCGCGCAGGGCAGAAAGCAGATGGGGATGGTCGCTCCGCACACTGACGGGGACGCCGTTCGCCACAAACTGAATCAGAGTGTCTTCCATGCCCGCCCCTTCGCAAATTTCTAGGTTTACCATACACCTATTGGGTTTGGGATTTACAGAATGTAAAAAAGCCCCTAGTCGGCGACGATGGCTCCGCGCTGTCCAGTGATGCGTTGGTATACCTCTGGTCGGCGATAGCGGTCGAAATCGAACAGGGTGTTCTTGTACTGGTAGCACCAATCCAAGTCGCATGCCGCAACAGCAATCTCATCGCCATTGCTCTTTGTCTTGGCGAGGATTTCGCCTGAAGGTCCAATAATGCTGGAATCGGCAAGGCTGTCGACGCCTTCCTCGATGCCACCCTTGGCCACGCCTACAACGAAAGTCCCATTCTGATAGGCGCCACTCTGCATAACGAGTGCGTTGTGGAATCCGGCCAGGACATCCTGCGATGGATCTGGAACGTAATGGAGGGGTGTGTTGTATCCGCACAGAATCATTTCGACACCTTGCAAACCCATCTCGCGATACGTTTCTGGCCAGCGCCGATCGTTGCAAATCATCATGCCAACGCGACCACCAAATGCTTTCCACACACCGAAGCCTTCGTTGCTTGGAGTGAAGTAGTAGCGCTCAGCGTGTTGAAACGGTCGATCTGGTTCGTGCTCTTCGTGTCCAGGGATGTGTACCTTGCGATACTTTGCGACAACTGAACCATCCTTCTCAACCAAAATCTGTGTGTTGAAACGTTGCCCATCAGATGTGAGTTCGGCGTAACCAAGAGAGAAACCAATGTGCAATCGTTTTGCTTCATCGAACAGCGGCTGAGTTGCAGCATTTGGCATCGATGTTTCGTACCAGTGATCTGCTTCGCTGATGTTCTGAACAAACCATCGTGGGAAGAATGTGGTGAGGGCCAACTCCGGGAATACCACAAGGTCGCACCCAGCAGTTGATGCCTGTCGCAACAGAACGATCATTCGTTCCACACATGATTCACGTGAATCGTCACGCTGAATTGGTCCTAATTGAGCTGCTGCGACGGTGACGATTCTTGTCATGACGATGAGCCTAATTGTTCACGCGAGGGCTAGATGGAAGTGTTACGAGAAATCGGTCTCTGCAAGAGTCAGCATGGTGTGCAGCAAAATGTTTGTGCCATCTTCGAGATCCTCTGGCGATGTGTACTCAGCAGCATTGTGGCTGAGGCCGTCTTTGCTTTGCGTGAAGATCATGGCGGTGGGGCACACGCGGGCGAGCATTTGTGCGTCGTGCCCTGCGCCAGAAGGCATGTACTGTACGGTTTCGCCAAGATCTGTTGCATGGCGATGAACGATGTCAATCACCCTCTGATCAAACTGCACTGGTTCAAATCGAGCAAGAGTTCGCACCGAAGTGGTGACGCCTTCACGTTTAGCAATATCTGCAATGAACATGGAGATCTCTTCTTCTGCTTTACGCAGCAACATCTCGTCGGTGTTACGTACATCCAATGTCATCGTTGCCTTTGCCGCCACCACATTGATCAAACTTGGATGAACATCGATCTTTCCAACGGTACAAACCTGATTACCGCCATACCGCAAAGCGAGGTCGTGCAGAAACTTCGCAACTTCCGCCACGACAACAACTGGGTCTTTGCGCAAACGCATTGGCGTAGTTCCCGCATGGTTGCTCTGCCCAATGATGGTGAGTTCTTGCCAGGAAATTCCTTGCACTCCTGTGACTGCGCCAAACCGCACACCGTTGGCCTCAAGGAGTGGGCCTTGCTCAATGTGCAATTCAACAAATGCATGAGGGGGAGTCTGTGGGCATGGTGTGTTTCCGGCGTATCCGATGCGTTGAAGTTCATCACCGAGGCGAGGGCCATCAATGGCGCGAATATCAAGTGCTTCCTCTACTGATAATCCACCCACAAACACCAGCGAACCAAGCATGTCGGGTGCAAATCGTGCACCCTCTTCATCGGTGAATACGCCTACCGAGATAGGTCGAGGTGGAGTAATGCCAGCTTGTTGCAGTGTTTCGATTACTTCCAGACCTGCAAGTACGCCAAGATTTCCATCGTATTTTCCACCGGTTCGAACAGTGTCAATGTGCGATCCAGTCATCACTGATGCACCAGATCCAACGTTCCACACACCAATGATATTGCCGACGACATCGATGGAAACTTCGAGCCCAAGATCTTTCATCCATGTGATGACTAGATCACGGCCTTCTTTGTCCTCATCGGTCAGTGCGAGACGACAATTTCCGCCACCTTCAATCGGCGAAATTGCTGCCAGTGCCATGATTCGATCCATGAGTCGCTGACCGTCAATCCGAAGTGTGGACATGGTGTCAGTGTAGAACCTGGATTAGAAGTTAGAACCAAGACTCCCAAGTTGAACGTCGCTTCCAGACATATTGACGGAAAGCCCCTCGCTGCCTAATGAAACTGAATTTACTGAAAGTCCCTTGGGAGGCGTCAGACTGCGTTGACTTCTGATTTTAATCTGAGATTGAAGTTCCGCAGGCAGAGAAGAAGCAGGGATTTGATTCCCTAGGAACGAAAAGCTTTGAAGTTCAAAATAGAGCTGGTTATTCATATATTTAGGAATCAAGACCGCCGTCCCTAATCCGCCTGATCCAGCTGAAACTTGCAGAGTATTACCAACGATTTGCGGATTATTGAATAGTGACGATTTTGTGATGGTTGACGCAGGAATGGTCGCAATTACTTTCAAAGAGCCAACGACAGTCGGTTTTGCCTTCCTGACGTTAGACGCAGATATATCTAAAGAAACCTGCGTATTGCTTTCTTTTAGATTGAAACTCTCGATGTTTATGTTTGCAGATTTAATTGAATCAGATGTGAGATTCCTTGGAATATCTGTCAGTGGAACAGAGGCGCTAACGCCTGAAGCTTTGGGCAGGTCTGTTTCGACTCGTGAAACAATCTGTGATGAGATGTAGTGCTGGATCCCAACAACGCCGCCGAAAAGAACAGTTATCGTGGCCGTTACAGCAAGCACCCTGATTTTCATTCGCGTAACTCTATCGGGTTTCGAGAAATATCATTCTCTTGAAAACAACAACTCATGACGAAGATCAATAAGAATGGACGCATGATGATTGATTCGCGTATCGCGGAGCTCATGAGTGCCGAAGTGGACATGTTCATTCAGAGGCATCCACGCTCACAAGAGGAGGCAACCCGGTCACAGACCTCTTTATTGGCGGGAGTTCCGATGCCATGGATGAAAAGGTGGGCTGGCCCATTCCCTGTCATCGCCGAGAAAGCAGTGGGTGGAAGCATCGTTGACATTGACGGCAACACCTATGTTGACTTTTGCTTAGGTGACACCGGTTCCATGACTGGTCACGCCAACGCACCAATTTCTCAAGCAATTGCTGATCAGTCGCAGCGTGGATTTACCACGATGTTGCCATCGTCGAATCTGTCTTGGGTTGCAAGTCATTTATCAGATCGATTCGGAATGAGTAAATGGCAATTCTGCCTCAGTGCTACTGATGCGAATCGATTCAGTCTTCGCCTCGCTCGACAACTCACCGGCAAGCCAAAGATTGTGGTGAATGACTGGTGCTATCACGGAACCGTTGACGAAACTCTTGTCATTCTTGATGAGGACGGCAAGACGGTAAGCCGTCCTGGAGCAATTGGTCCGCAGGTGCATCCTGGTGTCACGACAATTGCTGTGCCGTACAACGATCTTTCAGCCATGGAAAGCGCGCTTGCTGGTGGAGAAGTCGCATGCGTGTTGATGGAACCGGCACTGACGAACATTGGAATTGTGTTGCCGCAAAGCGGGTACCTAGAAGGCGTTCGACAACTCACACGAAAATACGGCGTGATTCTCATACTCGATGAAACGCACACCATTTGCGCAGGTCCGCAAGGAGCATCGCGGCTGTGGGGAATTGATGCCGACATGTTGGTAATCGGAAAAACCATTGGCGGTGGAATTCCGGTTGCCGCCTACGGAATGTCTGCTGACATAGCGAACAAGGTTGAGAATCTGATGCATGGCCACGACCTCGACGTGTCGGGCATCGGAGGAACATTGAGTGGAAGCGCCTTAGCCGGTGCTGCAATTCGAGCAACTCTTACACATGCGCTTCGGCAAGAAGATTTTGATGTCGCGATTCCTTTAGCAACACGTTGGAGTGAAGGTGTGCAGAATGTCATTAACCAATACCAATTGCCTTGGACCGTGCAGCAACTTGGATGTCGAGCTGAATACTGGTTTTCGGAGCATCCTCAGAATGGTGCCCAGGCAGCAGCTTCAGTTAATGACTCGCTTGAGTCCTACATGCACCTCTATGCGTTGAACAGAGGCATTCTGCTTACGCCATTTCATAACATGGCACTCATGACGCCGTTCCACAGCGAAGCCGATGTGGATTTGCACACGTCAGTTTTCACGGCGTGTGTTCAAGAATTGCTTTCATGATCGACATCACGTTGTGGAGTTTCATTGGTGTTGCAGTAGTTGTTTTGGCAACAGCTTGCACCCAGGCAGTTGTTGGGTTCGGTTTCGCATTATTGACGGTTCCCATCATGATGCAAATTGTTGGTCTGCAAGGCGCCGTGATTCTTGCGTCTTTGATAGGCACAGCGAACAACGTATTTCAGTATCGAGATTTGAAACATAATCAAGATAAAGCGCAAGTTAAACGGTTTTTGTTGGCGTCATGTATAGGAGCGCCATTTGGGTTAGTTGCATTCATCTACGCAAATCAGCAAGTGCTCAAGATCCTTTTAGGCATTGGTGTGCTGTTCGGCGTGTTGTTACTTGCTCGTGGGCGCGACCTGACACATGCTCACATCAGTCTGGACTGGTCGATGGGCGTTATCAGTGGTTTTCTGTTGACCTCAACATCGACAAACGGTCCGCCATTGGTGTTTGCAATGCAGGCGCGGAAAAGTGATCCTCAGGTTTTCCGTTCGACGTTGAATATGGTGTTTTTAATTAGCGGAATATACGGATTGGTTTTGTTCGGTGCATTTGGTGAAATTGCACTGTCAGATATTTGGATTTCGGTTGCATTACTCCCGAGCATGATCGTCGGTGTTTACGTCGGTCGATTCATTCGCAATCGCGTTGACCCCAATCGTTTTCGGTTACTGGTGTTGATATTGCTCGCCCTCGCGGGACTCAGCAGTTTGTATTCGGGTCTGCGCGGCTAATAGTTGGCCTATTGGCCAAACCATTGCAACCAACCCTCTTTTGAGGTCGGTTTGAATACGTAATTAGTTTCTCGTACTTGTCCCATTGCGAGAAATGCTGGGTCTGAGTAGCGATGACCCGGATAGACAATGGTGTCGCTTGGCAAAGAAGCGAGCATGTTCAAACTGTCATACATATCGTCAGGGTTTGAACCGGGAAGGTCGGTGCGGCCGCATCCTTCAAGAAACAGTGTGTCTCCTGATACCAAGTTGCCGTCGACAAGGAAGCACTGACTTCCAGGTGTATGGCCGGGTGTATGTAACAACGTGATGTCGATCTCGCCAACCTTGATGACATCGCCGCCTTCATGCGAAGTGAGGTGAGATGCTGATACACCAGTCGTCTTTGTGACCCACTCGGTTTCGGCCTTCTGGATATGAATCGGAATGTTGTTGAGTTCAAGTAGCGATGAAATGCCTTCAATGTTCCATCCCATCATTTTTCCACCCACATGGTCGGGGTGATAGTGGGTGCCGAGAGCACCAACAAGATTCATATCATCTGACTGAACAATGTCTGAAATTTCATTGACTGCATACGCAGGATCAACGATGACGCATTCGCGTGTTTGACGATCACCAATCAAATAGACAAAATTGACCATCTGTTGTGCCATCTGGTCTTGTGTGGCGAAATCAGTACCCGACAACAATTGACGAAAATACAAACGATCGTTCATGTTTTCAGACTAGTGATCTACGATGGACCTATGGAGCAGCAGTGAAACTTCAGCCGCACGACAGAGTGTTGATCGGCGGAGAGCTGGTCGAAATTGGCAGCGAAATTGCCAATGCTTTCCTAGACGGTGACCGGCTCATTGCAACAACCTCGGCAGGAATATTGCTCGTACCCAAGTCTGATTCAGATTTAGTCTCGTCCTGCATCAGCGCTTCAATCGATGCGTTCTCTGCTCTAAGGGATGTTGTAGACGGCCAAATCATGTCGTTCTATGAAGGATTCGCTCGCCGTTTGAAAGATGAGGCAATCTTCAGTCAGATTCGAGAGGCAAACGAGAGAAATGTTGCCGACGCGTTGGCTAAAGGACGTTCAACGACTCGGTTGGTCTTGAGTGAATCTATGCGTCAAGACATGATTGACGCTTTGTTGATCTGGAAGGAATTGGTTACATCGAGCACCGTGCGCGAGACAGTGAACCACGATGGTTGGTCAGTTGAATCTCATGTTGCGCCACTTGGAGTCGTCGGATTTGTTTTTGAAGGGCGTCCTAACGTTTTTGCAGACGCGACGGGAGTGCTCGCAAGTCGCAATGTCTGCGTCTTCAGAATTGGCAGCGATGCACTTGAAACCGCTCGAGCAATCATGGATCTAGCGGTGACACCGAGCCTGCAGGAAGCTGGGCTTCCACTTGCATCTGTTTTGCTGCTGCCTTCAAAGACACATGCTGCTGCTTGGGCCCTGTTCTCTGACAAACGATTGTCGCTTGCTGTTGCGCGGGGTAGTGGATCTTCGGTCGCTCTACTCGGTGAGATTGCTCAGCAGCACGGCATTCCAGCGAGCCTCCATGGCACCGGTGGCGCGTGGATGATTGTGTCCGATGTGGAAAATGCTGATCGAATTAGGCATGTAGTCCAGAACTCACTAGACCGTAAGGTCTGCAACACGCTGAACACTGTGGTGCTCACCACAAAGTCGCTGGAAAATTCTTTGCAGTCAGTTATCGACGGTGTAGCGCATGCGGCACAGAGGCGAAACACTCACGCGGTCTTGCATGTCGATGGCGGCGTGGCATCTGCTTTAGCCAACTGCTCTGCTCCGCAAGAGTTTGTAGTCGAACTAATTGATCACTCAAAACTTGGAACTGAGTGGGAGTGGGAAAACATACCCGAGCTGTCCATTGTTGTCGCCGACGATGTTGATGCTGCTGTCTTGATGTTCAACAAATATTCGCCCTCTTTTGTTCTATCCGTGATTTCCGATGATCAAGCCGAAGTAGAAGCAGCTTGGAGATTGTCGAATGCACCATTTTTTGGCGACGGTATGACCCGTTGGGTTGACGGGCAATATGCCTTAAGAAAGCCAGAACTTGGTTTATCCAATTGGCAGAACGGGCGTACGTTTGCTCGTGGGGGAATTTTAAGTGGTGACTCGATATTCACAGTTCGCTATCGCGTAAGTCAGACTGATGCCGAGGTCAAGCGGTAGTAAACGACATGTTGTCAATGAGCCGAACGCCGTCGACAACAATTGCCGCAATAATTACATCGTTTTCGCTCACAGCCTGAACCTGTTCCAAGGTTCCATTGCGAACGATCGAAATGTATTGCACCTCTATTGCAGACTTCTGCGAAATATCTCCTGTTACAGACTCGATTAATGCCTGTGAATGGCACTCGCCGTCACGCCACAATGAAACTGCTTTGCCGAGTGCGGCCTTCAAGAGGGCGGCACTTTTACGCCCAGATGGGGTGAGAAAACGATTACGGCTTGACATTGCCAAACCGTCAACTTCTCGCTTCGTTTCGCATGGCGAAATGACGATGTTGGGGTGCAGTTGTGATGCCATGTCATTGATTACTGCAACTTGCTGGTAATCCTTTAGGCCAAAGTAGGCGACAGATGGCTGAACCAAGTTGAAGAGACGATCAACAACGGTGACTACGCCAGCAAAGTGACCAGGGCGATCTGCGCCCTCGTAACCCAGGGCATTCTTTGACGGTGTCAGCAATTCGACTACATCCTCGGGGAATACATCGCTTTTCATAGGTGTGAATACCGCATCTACATTCGCACGAGTGCAGATCCGAAAATCAGATTCTTCGGTACGTGGGTAGCGCGTGAAGTCAGTTTCAGAATTGAACTGCAATGCATTCACATAGATGCTTACGACAACTATGTCACACTCGGCTTTTGCCCGCTCTATGAGGCTGACATGGCCCACATGTAGTGCTCCCATCGTTGGTACAAATCCCACGGTTTGGTGTTTCGGAATCGACTTCCGCCACTTTTGAAAATCTGAACGGCTAGTGAAAAGAGTGGTCATCGTCTGGCCACGATCCATTTCGAACTTCTTCAACAAATTGTTTGCACGCATCTACGCTCGTTGAGCGAATGTCTGCATACTTGCGCGTGAACTTCAAGGTGTTCTGTGTCAATCCAAGAATGTCGTGAAGAACAAGCACTTGGCCATCGCAATCGGGACCGGCCCCAATACCAATTGTCGGGATGGAAACTTTGTTTGTGATTTCTTTGGCGAGATCTCGTGGAACACCTTCCACGACAACGGCAAAGGCACCAGATTGTTCTACTGAGTGTGCATCTTCGAGTAGTCGTTCGCGACCGCCTGCTTCACGGCCATCAACTCGACCCTGCACACGATGACCACCCATGCGGTGATAGCTCTGCGGGGTCAGACCAACGTGGCCCATCACTGGAATATCAACACGCGAAATTGCGGCAATGGTATCGAACATCGTGACGCCACCTTCCAACTTCACGGCTGCTGCACCAGCCTTCACGAGGCGAATCGCACTGCGAACAGCCTGTTCCGTATTTACCTGGTACGAACCGAAAGGAAGATCACCAATGATCAGGGCTCGAGGATTTGCCCGCGCTACCAATTTGACGTGGTATTCCATTTCCTCGAGCGTTACAGGGATGGTGTTGGCAACACCCTGAACAACTGATCCGACCGAATCTCCCACGAGAATCATGTCGACCCCAGATTCATCGACAATTCGGGCAAAGGTTGCGTCATAGGCTGTGATCATGCTCAGGGGTTTGCCCGAGCCTTTGTTTGCCATCACCATTGGCACGGTGATTCGCGGACGCGAATTTGCTTCAGTCACAAATTCAGGCTACCGATTAGATTGCACATCATGATTTCGGCCCGATCGCGAGCATTTAAGGAGCGTTTAGCTCATGCGGCTTGGGGATGGCTCTCGCTTCACGGATCGATTGGACCAAACACATCGCGCGGAAAGCGTTTCGGAGCATTCGGAAACAACAGCATCATCTGTTTTCCGCAGACAACAATATTCAATGAGCAATACATCCACATTGGTGCTCACACCATGATCGGAAGCCATGTAGCACTCTCAGCCGGAATGATTCCAGGTCAACAGTGTTTAACCAATCCAGTCGTGCGTATTGGTGACCGGTGTTTGATTGGGCGGGGGAGTGGAATCGTTGGTCACTTGGCTATCGATATCGGTAACGATGTGTGGACAGGTCATCACGTCTACATCACAGATCAAAACCATGGATATGAAAAGATTGATCTCCCTATCTCAATGCAAACGCAACCAGAAGAGCCTGTTGTAATCGGGGACGGCTCGTGGATTGGAGCGGGAAGCGTGATTCTGCCAGGCGCTCACATCGGCAAGCATGTCGCAATCGGAGCTAATTCAGTGGTCAACGGAAGCATTCCTGACTACAGCGTTGCAGTCGGCTCTCCTGCAAAGGTGATTAAACGATATACAGAGCATTCTGGTTGGATGCCAGCAAACGAATTTAGATAGAAAGATCCATTGGGATCTTGCACGAAGTCATGCGATTGTCGGCAGCAAAGGTTGAAATCTTTTCGCTGATGGGAAGGCCCTCAAACATCGATTCCGAGAAAGGCTCGTTGACTCCGGTTCTTAACAGCGCTGTGTAATCCCTTCGGTCTTGTATGAGCTGTTTGTAGTCGATGATCCACAAGGGAACAATTGCTTTACCCTTCGCATCCGAAGGTGAGACGGCCGAAATTTGTGTAATCGCATCTTCGAGTGTGTCCGTTGCCTTGTCAACTAAGTCGGCCCGTTCGCTCAAGGCAGTAGCACCAGCATCAGATATTTGGCGAAGGTCGGCAAGCTCTAATCGCTTTTCCATTGCTTGTTTACAAATGGCTTCTGCTCGCTGAGTCCACACTTGGTCGTCAATCTTGTTTACAGATACTTTTGAAGCAAATCCAAAGGCGTATATCCACATCGCAACAAGACCAGTGATTGATATACCGATGACTGTTCGTGCGGCGATACGGGAAATGCGTTGCCAGGTTGTTCGATTGGCGTTATTTGGGGGTGACACGATAGGAATAGTACTTCAACAATCTCGGTTTTCTCCTTCGCATCTTTGATGCTGAAGTAGAGTTGCGTCAATGAAGCAATCACGGTTTCGGTTAGCGATTTCGCTACTTCGACAGTTGCTGAAGTTACATCCACGTCCATTTCTCACTGCAGTTGCTGGAGCCTCGGTGTATGCCATTTGTACTGTGGCTTCCAGTTTTGGTTTGGGTTATGTCGTCGATGAAGTGATCATTCCGAGGTTTCAAAGTGACATCATCAGTCGACAGTCATTTGTCACCGCGTCCTGCATCGTGATTGGCATTGGTCTTTTAAGGGCTGTAGGGGTGGTTGTTCGTCGTTCCTACGCAGGGATCTCTCATTGGTCAACATCTGAGTCGTTGTCAACGCAACTCATTCGGCACACCATGCGTCAGCCGACTGCTTGGCATCAGAGGCACATGACCGGTGATTTGGTGGCAAGAATTGGAGTCGATTCAGACACTGCTGCTTCTGTGCTTGGTCCGCTTCCGTTCAGTACCTCAGTGGTGCTGCTAGTCGCTTTGACGAGTATTTGGCTCGTGGTGATTGACCTTCCCCTTGGTCTGCTGGCAGTCACCATCATTCCTTTGTTGTTTGCCTTGAACATTGGATACCAAAGACGCATTGATCGACATTTTGACTCTGCACAAAAGGCCTTGGGTGATCTGTCGGAGGCTGTTCACGAGAGTTTTGATGGTGTCATGGTGGTGAAGGCATTCGGAGCCGAAGACAGGGAACATGTTCGCCTCGGTCGTATTTCATCGAAATTGAAAGATGCTCG
>CANKVI010000011.1 GCA_947487095.1 Acidimicrobiaceae bacterium
GCACCCATTTGGCTGGCACTCCAATTGAATACCTCAATATTCAAACGAAGAACTTCGAGCGAATTCGTAACGAGTGCGGCCAACCAAAAATCAAGTTCACTCACCGACCAATTGCACGAGTGCGCAAACTCACGGGTCGCTACCCCTGGCGCGACATCTCGTATTTCAGTTCTTCATCGTGGCGCCGCTACCTCAGCGCGATTGCCCAGCAGCACACCACTCTAAATGGCGTCTTCGGTGTGAAGATGCATTGGAATCAGTACAAGCGCCACATGCTCGACATGGGCGTGGACGCAAGTTTTTGGGATGTGCCAGTGAAGTGGGTGCGCATCACACGCGAGGACGAACTCCGTCAGGCAATCTCGTTTGTGCGCGCGGCACAAACCGAATCGTGGAACAGCAACATGGCAACCAAAGCCGACCCTGTGTACGACGCTGACGCAATTGCAGCGGCGCTCGATCGAATTTCTGATGAGAACTCGGATTGGGATGTGTACTTCGCCCAGAACAACATCGCTCCTCTGCACATCACTTATGAGCAACTCACTCGCGACATGGACGCCACCATCAGGCGCGTCATGTCCTTTATCGAAACGCCAATTGATATGGTTCCTGAACCACAAACCAAGAAGCAAGGCGACTCAATAAACAAGGAGTGGGCAGAGCGCTTTCTTGCGCAATACCCAGAGCACGCCGAGCGAACACGCATGTGGCAGGGCTTACACTGAGAACGTGAGCACACAGCACGTATCTGACATTTTTGACCCAACACAGTGGAGCGAAGTCAAGGGTTTTTCGTTTAACGACATCACCTACCATCGCGCGAAAGCGCATGGCACCGTGCGTATTGCATTTAATCGACCGGAGATTCGCAATGCATTTCGACCTGCAACCGTCGACGAACTTTTCACCGCACTCGATCACGCGCGTCAGTCAAGTGACGTCGGATGTGTGCTGTTAACCGGTAACGGACCATCTCCAAAAGATGGCGGCTGGGCATTTTGCAGTGGCGGCGATCAGCGCATTCGTGGCAAAGATGGATACAAGTACGCAGACGGCGAAACCGCAAACACCATCGAGCCGGGCCGCACAGGTCGACTACATATTTTGGAAGTTCAGCGTCTCATTCGCTTCATGCCAAAAATTGTGATCTGCGTTGTGCCGGGCTGGGCTGCAGGTGGCGGACACAGCTTGCACGTTGTTTCCGACCTCACTCTTGCCAGTAAGGAACATGCGCGGTTCAAGCAAACCGATGCCGATGTTGCGAGTTTCGATGGTGGTTTTGGTTCTGCATATCTGGCAAGACAAGTTGGCCAAAAGTTTGCACGCGAAATTTTCTTTCTTGGTCGCGAATACTCAGCAGAAGATGCACGCCAAATGGGCATGGTCAATGCTGTTGTCCCCCACGCCGAACTTGAAGCCACCGCATTGCAATGGGCAAAAGAAATCAACGGCAAGAGCCCAACGGCACAGCGCATGCTGAAGTTCTCATTCAACCTGATTGATGATGGCCTCGTTGGACAACAGGTATTTGCAGGCGAAGCCACTCGCCTCGCCTATATGACCGATGAAGCCGAGGAAGGACGCAACTCGTTCCTCGAAAAACGCGAACCAAATTGGGACGCGTTCCCCTGGTTGTACTAGTTCTTCATGATCGTCACGATTGACGATGCGCTCGACCCCAGGCTGAATGCTTTTCGTTGGCGCGAACGACAACTGACCACCATCGCGCAACGAAAGTCGGCGCTAAACCAAGGACTGTTCATCGCTGAAGGCGACTTAGTTGTACACCGTGCGCTTGAAGCCGGATGTGTTCCAGATGTGGTGTTATGCGACCCAAAATGCGCAGCAGAGTTTTCTGATGCCGTGCACACTGCTGGTGGAACAACACTTGTGGCGAGTGCAGACATTCGCCGCGAAGTAACCGGCCTTGGAGTGCCGCTTGATGCGATTGGTGTGTTTAAGCGACCACCACTTGTTTCATGCGAAGAGCTCATCGCACGGTCATCCAGACTGATTGTTCTTGATTGTGTGGATAACCCAAGCAATGTTGGGTCAATTGCGCGCACCGCAGCAGCCCTTGGTTGGGACGGTCTGCTGCTTGATTCAACAAGCTCTGACCCGCTGAGTCGCAGGGCACTGCGCGTCAGTATGGGCAACACGTTCAAACTTGGCTTCGCTCGCTTTGCAAGCACCAACGAAATTCTTGCCCAATTACATCAATCTGGTTTCACCACGATTGGCCTTACTCCTCACCATGAGTCGCGCGAAGTAACCAACCTTCGGTCAATCCATATTGAAGGCAAACGAGCCCTCGTACTTGGTTCAGAGCGACAAGGTTTGAGTGATGCAAGCCTCGAGCAGTGCACTCAACTCGCCAACATCACCATGGCTGATGGCGTTGATTCACTGAATGTGGCGTCTGCTTCGGCAATCGCCTGCTTTGCGTTGCTGTAACTAGCGATTAATCATGTGCTGTGCAGCATTGGTCATGTACTCAGTGAGTTGCGCGTGAATAATGGGATCTGTCGCGCACTCGTCCACCGCCACCTGCATATGCAACATCCATCGGTCGCGCTCTAACTCTCCAATTGCAAACGGAAAATGCCGCTGACGCAAGCGCGGATGACCACGCTCGTCGCTGTAGGTCGTTGGTCCGCCCCAGTATTGAATGAGAAACAACGTGAGTCTTTCGCGCGCTCCGGCCAAGTCGTCGTGGTCGGGATACAACGGCCACAACACATCGTCTTGCACCACGCCTTCGTAAAAGCGATCTACTAGGCGAACAAAGAATTCGCTTCCACCAACTTCGTCATACAGCATCGGCATGTTGACTAGAAGAACTCTGGTTCTTCCCATTCAGGGAAAATATCTGGCAAGTCAGTTGTCACCCGTTCGGTGAATACAGCCGGACGCTTCTCCAAGAAACTCATTACACCCTCTTGCACATCTTTCGACCTTCCGCGTATTTGAATGCCTCGGCTGTCTACGCGATGTGCATCCATCGGATGCGGAGCTCCAAGCATTCTCCACATCATTTGGCGCGCAAGCGCCACAGAAACTGGCGCCGCGTTATCAACGATCTCCTTGGCCAGTGCATATGCGGCTGGCATCAAGTCATCTGGTTCGTGAATGCTGCGCACCAAGCCACCGCGAAGTGCTTCCTGTGCATCAAACACGCGACCGGTCATCACCCATTCTTGAGCCTGAGCAATGCCAACAATTCGTGGCAAGAACCATGACGAACAGGCTTCAGGAACAATTCCTCGGCGTGTAAATACGAAACCCATTTTCGCCGTGCTCGAAACAAGGCGCATGTCCATCGCCAGCGTCATAGTTGCGCCGATTCCCACTGCAGGACCGTTGATTGCTCCAATGATTGGCTTATTGCACTTGAACATTCGCAAAGTCACGGTTCCGCCACCATCGCGACGAAACTTGGACTGCGAATCAGTGCTTAACGAACCGTCGTTGAACGTGTCACCTCCGCCCGACAAGTCCGCACCTGCACAGAAACCGCGTCCAGAACCAGTCATGACGACAGCGCGAACATTGTCGTCCCCATCAATTTCATCAAACACTTGATGTAATTCGCGCATCATCGTATTGGTGAACGCATTGAGCTTGTCTGGTCGATGCAGCGTTACGGTGGCAACGCCTTGCGCAACTGAATACAAAAGTTCGGTGTAGGCCATTAGCCCAATCTAGATGTGTGGGCTATACGTCTAAGAAGCGTGAAGCCGCGATGGCAGAACCGATCGCTCCGGCTAACGCACCAATGATCAATATGACGAACATGACGGCCGATAGGTAGCCCGATGGGACGACCAGAGACGAAATACCGGTACCAGGCTTGAACCCTGCCACTCCATTGGTCCATGCCGAATTCAATGCCCAGAGCCCACCACAGGACACAACCGCGCCAATGAGTCCTTGCAACAGTCCTTCAAGCATGAACGGAACTCGAATAAACCAATTTGTCGCACCGACGAGTTTCATCACTTCAATTTCACGACGACGCGCAAACATGGCCGTTCGAATGGTGTTCCAAATGAGGCCAACGGCAACCACCAGCAACACCAACGACATCACGAGTGTGACCGTGCGAACGAACTTAGACAGCGTTGAAATGACTTCAAATTCGTCCTCGGCCAAGGCCACGTCTTCAACACCGGGTAGCGAGCGGTACTGCTCACTAAGCGAACGAACGAGAGCCGGGTCTTGTGTGATGGGAACAACCTTGAATTCCGAAGGAATGTTCTCTGGAGTTAACAGGCTGAGCGTGACAGGGTCGCCAGCAAAAATTCGCTTTGCTTCTTCGTATGTTTGCGTCTTATCCAAATATTGAAGTTTGTCGACGTTGATGATGGTTGGTGCTGATCTTAGGGACTCATCAATCAACGCGATTTGTTCAGGCGTGGCATCGCTACGCACGAACACAATCATCGCCACGTCACCCTTCCACTGCACGAGCAAGTTTTCAAACGCGCGCTGAATGAGCAGCGTTGTTCCTACGAGGAGTAGCGCAATTGCTGATGTAAGGATGGCTGCTGCAGTGAGTGTGAGGTTGCGACGGAAGCTCGCCCACATTTCACGAAAGGCATACGCAATTCGAGCGATCATTCGTATACACCTCGCTCTTGGTCGCGCACGATTACTCCACGGTCTAACTGGATTACTCGCCTGCGCATGGCATTCACCACACGATGGTCGTGTGTTGCCATGACCACAGTGGTTCCCGTTTGATTGATTTCATCGAGCAACGACATGATGCCCTCGCCTGTTGCAGGGTCCAAGTTTCCTGTTGGCTCATCTGCAAGCAAGATGAGTGGACGGTTGACGAAAGCTCGCGCGATAGACACACGTTGCTGCTCACCTCCCGAGAGTTGATTTGGGAAACGATCTTCCTTGCCAGAAAGGCCAACAAGATCGAGCACGATGGGAACTTGTCGCGCAATCACATGACGTGGTTTACCGATTACTTCTAAAGCAAACGCGATGTTTTCGAACACGGTCTTACCCGTGAGCAGTTTGTAGTCCTGGAACACATTGCCCATATTGCGGCGAAGGAACGGAACTCGAGAGTCTGGAAGGTCGTTGACGTTCTGACCAGCAACCCAGACATCACCGCGCTCAGGTCGTTCCTGACGGTTAACCAAGCGCAAGATGGTCGACTTGCCTGACCCCGATGGGCCAACCAAAAACACAAAATCTCCCTTGGCGACGTCAAATGATGCGTCCCGAACCGCAACGGTTTCGGACCCGTACCTCTTGGTCACATTTTCCAAACGGATCATGGGGCCCCTCTCAGGCAACAGATAATGAGTCTAATTTATGAATCAGAGTTTGCACGGCGCCAGCGGAGGAAGCCTTCCATAAAGGAATCCAGGTCTCCATCAAGGACTCCCGCGATATTTCCGCTTTCAATTTCAGTGCGCACATCTTTCACCATCTGATACGGCTGCATGACGTAACTGCGGATCTGGCTTCCCCAACCTACTTGTGCTTGCTTACCGCCAATACTGCGCAATTCATTTTCGCGCTCTTCCTCGATCCGCGATGCAACCATGGTCTTCAATCGCTTTAATGCATTCTCACGGTTCTGCAATTGCGAACGCTCCTGCTGCGACGAAGCAACAAGACCAGTTGGTTCGTGAATGAGTCGAACTGCTGACGACGTTTTGTTGACGTGTTGACCACCAGCACCCGATGCGCGAAACACTTCCATGCGAATGTCGGCTTCATTAATTTCAACATCAACTTCTTCGAGCACCGGCCAAATTTGTACGTTGGCGAAACTGGTCTGTCTGCGACCTTGGTTATCGAATGGGCTGATGCGCACGAGGCGATGCGTGCCGCGCTCAGACGTGAGTAACCCATAGGCATATCGGCCTCGAACCGTGAAGTCGGCCGACAGAATTCCGGCTTCAGTGCCCTCAGAGACGTCACCAATTTCAATGTCAAAACCTTTTCGCTCAGCCCAGCGCGTAAACATGCGCAACAGCATCTCGCTCCAGTCCTGGGCGTCCACGCCGCCGTCTTTTGCATTGATTTGCACGATGGCGTCTGCTTCGTCGTGCACTCCCGTAAACAAACTGCGCAATTCAAGTGCATCAAGTTTCGTTCGAGCCTGAGAAATGCCGCGCTCCAAGTCTGGTTCTTGGCTCTCATCATCTATTTCTCGAGCCATCTCATGCAGCACTTCCAAGTCCTCAACTGATCCAGCCAACGAAGCGAACTCATCCAAGTCTGATTTCAGATTTGAGTATTCGGAATTGACTTTCTTTGCATTCTCTTGGTCATCCCACAAATCGGGACGGGCTACTTCTATTTCAAGTTCGGCAATGCGAGCACGACTGGCTTCCACCTTCAGATACACCGAAGCTTCGTCGACTCGACGTCGGACTTCAGTGAGGTCGTTTGAAAAATCACGCATGACAGTTGCCTATTCGGTATTGCGATTAATCGCGCCCGTGGCACATCTTAAATTTCTTGCCCGATCCACATGGGCAAGGTGCATTTCGCGGAGTGAGCGACCAGTCATCTGCGGCTTTCACCACGGTCTTCTGTGCAACTGGGGTCGCTGGCTGTGGTGGCGCTAACGGGTCGGCAGTTGCTCCTGCAAAACCACCCTGTGTTTCAGCGTCATAGGAAGACTCTTGAATGTTTTGCACCTGAATTGCTGGTGCATCGTTCTTCACTACCTGAACATGCATCACGTACTTCACGAAGTCTTGCGCAATGCCCTTCATGAGCGCCCCGAACA
Organism: Acidimicrobiaceae bacterium; assembly: GCA_947487095.1. Next base: position 6,767 of record CANKVI010000011.1, read on the forward strand.
TTTCAAAGCCTTCACGCTGCCATTCGGTAAGAGGATCTTTTTGACCCATTGCACGAAGGTTGATTCCTTCTTGCAAGTAATCCATTTCTTCGAGATGTTCGCGCCAACGCTGATCAATAATGCGCAACATCACCTGGCGCTCAACTTCGCGCATGGTCTGTTCACCCATTTCAGATTCGCGTTGGGCGTAGTAGCGGGAGGCATCAGCCATTACGTGGTCGTACATGTCATCTGTTGAGCCGCAGTTTGCAAGTGACGCTTCATTGATGGTGGTTGGCCAGAATGAGACCAGCTCGCGAGCAAGACCTTCCAAGTCCCATTCATCTTGGGCATCGGAAACGCAATGACTGTCAATAAGTGAGTCAACAGCGTCTGCCAAGTACTCCATGGCGGCAATTTTCAGATCGAGTCCTTCAAGAATTTGATCTCTGCGCTGATAAATGATCTTGCGCTGTTCGTTCATTACTTCGTCGTACTTCAAAACGTTTTTGCGAATTTCTCCGTTGCGCTGTTCAACCGTGCTCTGCGCGCGCTCAATTGCTTTGGTGACCATTTTTGCTTCAATCGCTTCGTCATCGGGAAGCGCTTTACCCATAACCCAACTGAGAGCGCCGGTTGCAAACAAGCGCATGAGTTCGTCATCAAGGCTGAGATAGAAGCGACTTTCGCCCGGGTCGCCTTGACGACCTGCGCGACCGCGCAACTGATTATCGATGCGACGTGATTCGTGACGCTCGGTTCCGAGCACATACAAGCCGCCCACTGCACGGACTTTTTCGCCTTCTGCTTTGCACTGTGTGATGAACGATGCGAGCACCTCTTTGTAACGCGCCTGCGCAGCACTGCGGGCGCTGCGATATTCCTCTGGCATCTGAGCAAGCGGCATTGCCAATTCGAATTCGTCTTTCAATGCATCTTCGGTGTGCCCTTCGCTGAGCACCTGCTGACGTGCAAGTCCTTCGGGGTTTCCGCCCAACAAAATGTCAACTCCTCGGCCCGCCATGTTGGTTGCAACCGTGACAGCCCCCAAGCGGCCAGCTTGAGTGACGATATGCGCCTCGCGCGTGTGTTGTTTTGCGTTCAGTACTTCGTGCTTAATGCCTCGTTTGTCTAGCAAACGCGAGAGCAATTCGCTCTTTTCAACGCTGACCGTTCCAACAAGAATTGGCTGACCGAGTTTGTGCTTCTCTTCAATGTCTTGCACCACTGCGGCGAACTTTGCTTGCTCGGACTTATAAATAAGGTCTGCCTGGTCAGTACGAACCATTTCGCGGTTGGTTGGAATTGGAACCACAGCAAGGTTGTAGGTGTTCATCAACTCGGCAGCTTCTGTCTGAGCTGTTCCCGTCATTCCTGCGAGTTTGTCGTACATGCGGAAATAGTTCTGCAGCGTGACAGTGGCAAGAGTTTGGTTCTCTTCTTTAATCTTTACGCCTTCTTTTGCCTCGACTGCCTGGTGAATGCCTTCGCTCCAGCGACGACCTTCAAGAATTCGTCCAGTGAATTCATCAACGATTTTTACTTCACCGTCTTGCACGATGTAGTCCTTGTCGCGGTGATACAGAACTGCAGCCTTCAGAGCAACCTGCAATTGGTGCACCAGGTTCTGTTGCACTTCGTCATACAAGTTGTCAATACCTAGTTGCTGCTCAACCTTTTCAATACCCGACTCGGTTGGAACCACAATTCGCTTGTCTTCTTCAACTTCGTAATCAACGTCACGCGATAGCGAGCGAACAATTGACGCGAATCGGTAGTACATCTTCGCTGCATCGGCGATGCGCCCAGAAATAATGAGTGGAGTACGTGCTTCGTCAATGAGGATGGAGTCAACTTCGTCAACGATGGCAAAATGATGACCGCGTTGCACTTTTTCGTCTTTGGTAGCGGCCATGTTGTCGCGCAAGTAGTCGAAGCCAAATTCGTTGTTTGTGCCATACGTAATGTCTGCGGCATAGTCGCGACGCTTTTCCCCTGGCGAAGTACGCACGCCAGGAATCACGAGACCAACTTCAAGACCCATCCAGCGGTGAATGCGACCCATCCACTCAGCGTGAAAACGTGCCAAGTAGTCGTTCACCGTGATGACGTGAACACCTTTTCCTGACAGTGCGTTCAAGTATGCGGGCAAAGTAGAGACCAATGTCTTTCCTTCACCGGTGCGCATTTCAGGAATCCAACCGGCATGCAGTGCTGCGCCGCCCATGAGCTGCACATCGAAATGACGCTGACCGATAACACGTGAGGATGCCTCGCGAACAACCGCGAAGGCTTCCACCATTAAGTCGTCGACATCCTCGCCGCGCTCGAGGCGCTGACGGAATTCCGTAGTTTTGCCCTGCAACGCAGCATCGGATAGCAGTTTTAGCTCGGGCTCAAAAGCGTTGATATCGGGCACCAGCGAAGCAAGTGCCTTGACCTTTTTGCCTTCGCCGGCACGAAGAATGCGATCTAAAAGTGCCATGCAGTCAATGATCCTACCTGCGCCGTGCTGGGGCGGGAGTGGAGGCCACGGCAGCGCAAATAACCCTCGCAGCCCCCGCCTGATACAGCGCATGCTGAGCAATTCGCATCGTTGCGCCAGTTGTCACTACATCATCGACCACCAAAACTGTGCTTGGAGTGTTCATCGATCGAGCACGAAACGAAACGCCAACCAACCGATTTTCCCGACTCTGCCCCGTTTGATGCCCAACTGTTTCACGCACCAATATTTTGCGTACCGGCACGCCAAGTGATCGTCCAACAATGCGCGCAAGCGTCTCAGCTTGGTCATGACCGCGTGCTGTACGTCGTTCACGCGTTGTTGGCACCCACGTCACCACATCAATGCTGTTGATTTCCGCTGATGTTCGCAATACTGCAACAAGACGATCTGCAAACAATGCGGCGAGTGCACGATGGTTTCGATATTTGAAACCCAACATCAAATCTCGCACGAGCCCAACATAAGAAAGCGCGACAATCGCATCGCTGCAGTACGGCAGTCGACACGATGTAATCTTGATGGCACAGTGTTCACACGATGAACGCGTTAGCTGCCCACACCCTGCACAACGATAAGAAAACAACCCCAAACTCCTCAGCACCGAGTACTACGGTTAGACAATGCCGAATTACTTCATTGCACCGTTACGCGATCGGCCCGTGCAACGACTCACACGATGTGTAGGCGGACTAGTACTGTTCGGAATTGGTGTTGGAATGCAAAAACAGGGACACATGGGACTTGCACCGTGGGACGTTTTCCATGATGGCTTAAGCAAACAAATTGGCTGGCCCTTTGGCCGCGCGCTGATTCTCACCAGTTTTTTGGTGCTCTTCCTATGGATTCCGCTTCGTCAAAAGCCAGGCATCGGCACCTTGTTGAACGCTGTTCAAATCGGTCTTGTTGCCGGCGTCGTCATCGACATTATTCCTCGCGCCGAATCGCTGCCATTGCGCATCGCGCTCATGCTTGGAGGCATCGTCATTTTGGGAATTGGTTCAGGCATGTACATCGGTGCCGGACTCGGCCCAGGACCGCGCGACGGATTGTTCACCGGTCTTGCTCAGCGCGGCATCAAAGTGAGTCGTGCTCGCACCATCGTTGAAGTATCTGTGCTCGTCATCGGATTCGCACTTGGTGGTTCAGTTGGAGTCGGAACGCTCGTATTTGCGTTCGGAATCGGACCAATTGTTGCTCGCACGCTCCCATTGCTGCACCTTGAAGCGCTCACTCCGAGCACTCAAAATGCGCAATGGGGCAAATAGCGAATTAGTAGCGGTATGCCTCTGGCTTGAACGGGCCACTTGGCGCGATGCCCAGGTAGTCGGCTTGCTCATCGGTCATCTTCGTTAACACTGCACCAAGTGCATCAAGGTGCAATGCCGCAACCTTTTCGTCAAGGTGCTTTGGCAACACATATACGCCAAGTGGGTAGTTTTCGAGATTGCCGAACAACTCCATTTGCGCAATGACTTGGTTGGAGAACGAGCAACTCATGACGAAGCTTGGGTGGCCAGTTGCGCAACCGAGGTTGACCAAGCGACCTTCCGCCAACACAATCACTGCGTGTCCGTCTTTGAACGTCCACAGGTCGGTTCCTGCTTTGAGTTCGTCGCGAACTGCACCACTGCGAGCCAAACCAGCCATGTCGATTTCGTTGTCGAAGTGGCCAATGTTGCACACAATTGCGTTGTGCTTCATGCGGGCCATGTGATCAACCGTGACAATCGCTTCGTTGCCAGTTGCAGTAACAAAGACGTCTGCAGTTGACACCATGTTTTCGAGCGTGTCGACCTGGTAGCCCTCCATCGCTGCCTGCAATGCGTTAATTGGGTCAATTTCGGTGACGATTACTCGAGCGCCTTGTCCGCGAAGACTTTGCGCACAACCCTTACCAACGTCGCCATAGCCACATACGACTGCAGTTTTTCCTGCAAGCATCACGTCTGTTGCGCGGTTAATCGCATCGATAAGCGAGTGGCGGCAGCCGTACAAGTTGTCGAACTTCGATTTGGTCACGCTGTCATTCACGTTGATTGCCGGGAACAACAGTTCACCTTTTTCCGCCATCTTGTACAAACGCTTCACGCCTGTTGTGGTTTCTTCGGTAACACCCTTAATGCCCTTTGCCATTACGGTCCACTTTTTCGGATCGGTCTTCAATGTGCGCTGAAGCAATCCGAGAACAATGGCCAACTCCGGGTTGGAAGCTGATGTCGGATCTGGAACAACACCTGTTGCTTCGTACTCAACACCCTTGTGCAACAACATGGTTGCATCGCCACCATCATCCAGGATCATGTTTGGTCCGTCGCCGTCTGGCCACGTCATCATTTGGTCGGTTGCCCACCAGTATTCCTCGAGCGTTTCGCCCTTCCATGCAAACACTGGAACACCATTTGGTTCGTCTACGGAACCGTTTGGTCCAACAACAACTGCGGCTGCCGCATGGTCTTGAGTTGAAAAGATGTTGCAACTCGCCCAACGCACTTCAGCGCCAAGTTCAACGAGGGTTTCAATCAACACAGCAGTCTGAATGGTCATATGCAAGGAGCCAGAAATTTTGGCGCCTTTCAATGGCTTGGTTTTGCCGAACTCTTTGCGCAGCGCGCGAAGGCCTGGCATTTCATGTTCGGCTAGATGAATTTCCTTGCGACCAAAAGGTGCGAGGGAAAGATCGGCGACGCGCCAATCACGTCGTTGTGCAAATGAAGACATAGAAACTCCTTAAACGAAGGTGGGATGAATACTCTCCGCAACGATTCTTCGTTCGAGCTCTGTGTGCTCTGCGGCATCTACCGCGACGGATTCCTCAAACAACATTACAGGAATGCCATCGCGCACTAGGTATTTACGGTGCAGACGTGGGTTATACAAAAATGCGTCAGAGGAAAAATAGAACAACGGACCTTTGTCTTCTGGGCAAGCCAGAATTTCAAGCAACTTTGAGTCGAGAGACATACGCCAAGACTAGGCGGTGATGACTGACAGCAACTCAGCAACGTGCGTATCGCACTCGTCACGCGTGCTGGCTTCAAGGTTGAGCCGAAGTAAAGGCTCGGTATTGCTTGGGCGTACGTTGAACCACCACGAACCACAGTCCACTGTTAGGCCATCGAGTTGATCCTGAGTGTGGTCGGCATAGTCACGCCCAATTTGCGCGATGACTTTGCCAATATCGGCAACAGTGGTGTTGATTTCGCCGCTTGATGCATAGCGCTCAAGCGGCTTGCGAATTTCCGACAACTTCATTCCTGTACGGCACATTTCACCAAGAATTCCCATGGTGGCAATGAGACCGCTGTCTGCTCGGTAGTTGTCTGCAAAGTAATAGTGCCCCGAATGCTCGCCAGCAAACACCGCGCCTGTGTCGGCCATGATCTGCTTCATATAACTGTGACCATTTTTGGTGCGGATTCCCTTACCGCCGTGTTCAGCAATAATTTCTGGAACTGCACGTGAACAAATGAGGTTGTACAAAATTGTTGCGCCAGGGTTAAGCCGCAAAAAGCGTGTTGCGAGCAGCGCAGTGGTGGTGCTACCCGACATTCCTTGACCAAGTTCGTCAACCAGAAACACACGATCGGCATCGCCGTCGAACGCAAGACCAACATCAAAACCACCAGCGAGTACTCGCGCCATAAGATCGCGTTGATTCGCTGTCTGCAAAGGGTCTGCAGGGTGATTTGGGAACGTACCGTCGAGTTCGCCGTACATCACTTCTAATTCGAAATCAGCAAGTCGTTCAAACACTGCTGGAACAACTAGTCCACCCATTCCATTGGCTGTGTCTGCAACAACTCGAAGTTTTCGCAACTTGTCGCTCGCAATAAATTTCACAACATGATCGGCAAACTCCGCCAGCATGTTGACATGGTTTAGCGTGCCGGCTGTTGCAGCAAATGCGGGTTCGCGACCTGCAAGTACTTCAGCCGCGAGTGCATGAATTTCGCGTAGCCCATTATCAATTCCAATGGAACGAGCACCAGATAAACAACACTTGATGCCGTTGTACTGCGCTGGGTTGTGCGAAGCCGTAAACATTGCTCCTGGCGAATCAAGTTTGCCCGATGCGTAATACAACAGATCGCTCGATGCGAGCCCCAGGTTGGTCACGCTGACACCATGTGCCAACACTCCCCGCTGAAAAGCATCGACGAGCTCTGGCCCACTTGGGCGCATGTCATGAGCGATCACGATGTGCGGAGCATTTGCAAATTTGGCAAACGCAACACCTATTGCATATGCAACGTCTGCATCCAACTGTTCGGGAACAATGCCTCGAATGTCATAGGCCTTAACAATTGCGTTGAGATCAGGCATGAATGGAGAGACTACTCGGCTGTCTGTTTGCTACGACGTCGGGTTACGACAATCCACGCGATACCAGCAAAGGACAGCAAGTAAGCGACGTAATCAAGCATGGTCCAGCCGTAATGCATATTCACATTGGTGCTCGTTGGGATTACCACCATCATGTTTGGTGCAACGCGATACGGGCCTTTAGCTCCATCTACTTTCCAGTTAGGGAAGTAGCTCACTCGTACCAAAACCGGAACGCCTACTTTGTCAACCGAGAAACGCACGCTCTCTTGGCCAATATTTACATTGCTGACCACCACAGGTTCTAAAGGAACTGGCGTAAGTGCAGTTGCAGGCTTCACCACATCAACTCGTCGATTATTGGAATTTGGTTCACCTTCGCGCAGCGATTCGTCCACGACTACGTCAATCCTTTGCCATTCGCTTGGACCATCGTCCGCAATTGGGGTCGTCCAGGTTTCTGGGTGTTGGAACCAACTCGTACCAACTTCAAGCCAGCGTTCACGAGGGTTACTAGAAGAAATGTTTGCCACTACCGGCTGAGTAGCCAACGGTGTCACCACATCGCTGTTCGCTACTCGGTACACCACCCAAGGACCTGAACGTGCAACTTCGGTAAGTCCTTCCTGTTGCGACGCCTGTGCAATCGCTTCTGGCGTGAACCCCATGAAGTACTTCACGCCAAGTTCTTGCAAATATCGCACACCGATCGCTGCGTCGTTGTTGTCATAACGCAATTCGCGCACTGGGTTGCTGCTTTGTTTCGACATAGCCGCCGCAGTAATGAAGTGGTACGGAGTGCTTCCAGCAGCTTCAAAGAACAACCCTTCCATAGAACTAATGCAGCCATCGGTCCAGAACGGAAGCAACATGAGCGCCATCGTCGTTCCGTATTTATTCAGCTCCCCGCTGTTTTCCCACAGCGCTCGCCCGCAGCCCTGTGTCGAATCTTCACCCAGCTGTTTCATCGTTTGAACAACGCTGTAATACTCGCCGTAAGCGCTCTTGCCCTCATAGCCAGTGAAATTCCAACGCGCCCAACCATCCACAAATCCATCATTTGTTGATTTGGTTCGAAGTGGTCCCCATACATACTCGTATTGACCGGCCGAATTCACTCGAGTTGAACCAAACGGAAGTTCCTGAAATCGAAACCCAATTGCCATCAGAATAAACAAAGTAAAACCGGAGAGCAGCGCAAGATTAAATGTGAAGTTGTCACGAGGTTTTGCAATATCAAGAACAACAGGAGTTCCAGCTTCCATCCGTGCAATGCGTGACATGGACTTCATTCGAAGCGCGAACGCTGCGAGCTCATACAACCCGACAGCAAAAAGGAAATACCTCAGCAAATAAAAGAACGGCAAAACACGCGGATTCCACAACAACCCAATGACCGGCAAACTATTGCGCGCAATGAACACTCCAGCTGCAAGCACTAGCGTCATCAGCGTTATCCACGTGCCCGCTTTATGCCTGCTTCGCACTAGCGAAATCGCACCAATAATCGCCAGTGCGGTTATTGAAACATCAAGCAAAATGTGCAAAGGAAAAAACATCTTCCAGAACGAGTCAGTAGCCCCGCTTGGCCGCGGCTCGTACTTCATGTCTGTCATATAAGCGTGACTCGTAACGAATGGAATCACCCAGAACGAAGAAAGCAATACGGCCAATGCAATTACTTTTGCCCCAAACTGCAATGATTCGCGCCTATTCCACACCACCAGCATGAGTGCTGCACCACCAAACACGAACAGCAGAACAATTCCATGACTCAACGCCGATAGCGAAATGATGATGGCAGCAGAGACTCGATGCTTACCTGTGTCTAATCCTTTAGCAAGCAAAGCAAAGCCCAGCATGGCAAGCGATAACGAAATCGAGAACGAAAACTCTCCCGCCATCGTTGATGCGATATTGCCACCATAAATAGTGAAGCTTTCATCAAACAAAAAGATGGTTGCCGCAATCGCAAAGAGTTCAGGCAATGGATAAGCGAACTTTGCAAATCGACCAAACAGCCAGGTCGTATACGGAAGCGCCAAGATACCTATGACGGCGATGATCTTGATGGCAATGCCATACGGCAAAACCACATCTAGCAACACAATCATCAGCGCCGGAACCACCATATAGAACCGATAAATCGGAAGACCGGAGTACCAGTCCATACTCCAACCAGACAGTTTGAAATTCGTGAGCAAATGGTCTCGCAAATACGCTGGTGCCCAAACATGGGCACCCATGTCACCACCTGTTGGAATGTTGTTTCGCAAAATGAGATTTGGGTGAAGGGCCAGCAGCAAGAAGATCGTTGGGCCAGCAACGGCGATAATCGTCGACAACTTCTTCCAATAAGCCGCGTTTAGTTCGAACCGATTTACTTTGATATTGGTCACATCTTCGTTTTGCGCATCGAAATCAATTTCGTCGTGCGTCACTTCAGGTTCCACGTAGTCAGCCTAGGTGTACCAGCACTCGCTAGCGCGTCAGCGCCATGACTGT
>CANKVI010000012.1 GCA_947487095.1 Acidimicrobiaceae bacterium
CCGATTGGGTCACACTCGTTGGTGAACATGTTGCGCAACATGTTGCTCCAATCAAACTCGAACACTCCCGATTACTTGTTGAAGTGACCGAAGCGGCATGGGCCACACAAATGCGTTTTCTCGAACCTCAACTTCTTGCAACTTTGTCAGCAGCAACATCAAGCAACATTGTTGGTATTGACGTGCGCGTAAAGCGCAATTCGCGTAGCAAGTAATTGGTAGACTAAACCGTGTTATTTATGTTGCTCAATCGTGTGTCTCGCCGCTTTTCCGGCGCTCTCTCAGAAGGTAAGTGATGGCAACCACCAAAGCTCAAAAATCGGCAACTGCCGGATCCGCGTCTTACGGCGCAAAAGACATTCAAGTACTTGAAGGCCTCGACCCAGTTCGTAAGCGACCAGGTATGTACATCGGGTCCACAGGACTCACTGGTTTGCATCACCTCATTTGGGAAATTGTGGACAACTCTGTTGACGAAGCAATGGCCGGATACTGCAACAAAATCACGGTCACTTTGCTTGCCGATGGAGGTTGCGCAGTCAGCGACAACGGCCGCGGAATTCCTGTCGACCCATACACATCTGGCCAGCACAAAGGTAAGAGCGCACTCGAAGTAGTGCTCACCGTGTTGCACGCCGGCGGAAAGTTTGGCGGCGAAGGGTACAAAGTCTCTGGTGGTCTACACGGTGTAGGTGTGTCGGTGGTGAACGCACTATCAAAACGACTCGTTGCAGTCGTCGATCGTGGAGGCGAACGTTTCAGTCAAGAATTTGTTGATGGTGGAAAACCAAAAGCGAAACTTTCAAAGATTGGTGCATCACCAAACAAGTCTGTAACTGGAACCACGGTTTCGTTCTGGCCAGATCCAACCATCTTCGCTTCAGAAGGTGTGGAGTTTGTTGCACGCACCGTCACCGAGCGTTTGCAAACCATGGCTTTTTTGAATAAAGACTTAGAAGTTGTCTTTAATGACGAACGTGCCGACAAAAAACAATCCATTACCTATCAATACAAGGGTGGAATTGTTGACTTTATTAAGCACCTAAACGCCTCACGCGAAGCATTGTTTACAAAGGTTGCGCACTACGAAGGCAGCGATGACGAGCAAACCGTCGACATCGCGTTGCAATGGAACACAGGCTATTACGAGGGTATTTATGGCTATGCCAACGGTATTTCCACCGTCGAGGGCGGCATGCACGTTGAAGGTTTCAAGACTGCGCTCACCTCCGTAGTCAACAAATACGCACGTGCCTCAAATGCGTTGAAAGAAAAAGACGACAACCTCTTGGGCGAAGACATTCGCGAAGGCATCACTGCAATCGTTGCAGTAAAACTTCGCGAGCCGCAGTTTGAAGGTCAGACCAAAGCAAAGTTGGGCAACGTGTCCATCCGTTCGTTCGTGCAAAAAGAAACCAACGCGCGACTTGAAGAGTGGATGCAAGAGAACCCAACGGAAGCAAACCGCATTGTGAAGAAAGCGATTGCTGCCGCACAGGCTCGACTTGCTGCAAAAAATGCACGCAACGCAGTTCGTCGCAAAACCGCGCTTGCAGGTGCCGGTATGCCCGACAAGTTGAAAGACTGCACCAGCACCGATGCGAGCGAAACCGAATTGTTCATCGTTGAAGGTGACTCAGCAGGCGGCACAGCAGTAGACGCACGCGATCCACGTACACAAGCAATCTTGCCAATTCGCGGAAAGATTTTGAACGTAGAGCGCGCACGCCTCGACAAAATGTTGAAGAACACTGAAATCCAAACGCTGATTACCGCAATTGGTGGAGGCATTGGCAACGACGAATTTGATGCATCAAAGGCGCGTTATCACAAGGTGGTTATCTTGGCCGACGCCGACGTGGACGGCAGCCACATTCGTACCTTGTTGCTTACGTTTTTCTATCGCCAAATGAAGCCAATGGTTGAAAGCGGTTTCATTTACATTGCGCAACCACCGTTGTTCTCTACCGAAGTTGGTAAAGAAAAGATTTATCTCAAAGACGACGCAGCAAAAGAAAAGTTCCTTGCCGAACATCCAAACCACAAGAAGGAATTCCAACGCTTGAAGGGTCTTGGCGAAATGGACTGGCAAGAACTTCGCAGCACCACCATGTCGGCCGACTCGCGTACGTTGTTGCAGGTCACAGTCGACGAAGCCGCACTCGCCGAAGACATCATGAGCGTGCTCATGGGTGATGATGTGGAAAGTCGTAAGAAATTTATTCAAACCAATGCGCGCGACGTGCGCAACCTCGACTTCTAGCGAGCACCTAGGCGTAAAGGACGTGTGTAATGGCCAGTAAAAAACCAGCAAAAAAAGCAGCAGCCAAAAAGCTTGCTCCGCGCAGCGATAAGTCTGCGAGCAGCAAGGCAGCACCTGAAGCAGAAATCGCTTCGGGCACCCCGCCACGTAAACCACCTGCAAAGCAAGACGATTTGTTCGTTAACCCAGACTCGGTTCAACCGGTGCAGTTGCAAGACGAGATGGAACGCTCGTTCCTTGACTATGCAATGTCGGTCATCATGTCGCGCGCATTGCCCGACGTTCGTGATGGCTTGAAGCCAGTTCACCGCCGAATCATTTGGGACATGGATCAACAGGGTTTCCGCCCAGACCGACCGTTCGTTAAGTGCGCTCGCGTTACCGGCGACACCATGGCGCGCTATCACCCACACGGTGACGGTGCTATTTACGACGCATTGGTTCGCATGGCTCAGCCGTTTTCGCTGCGACATCCACTCATTGATTTTCACGGCAACTACGGATCGCCAGACTTTGGTCCAGCTGCTAGTCGTTATACCGAATCACGTTTGCACCCATTGGCAATGCAGTTGCTTGCCGACATCGACGAAGACACGGTCGACCTCATTGCCACATACGACGGCACTGCAGAAGAACCAATCGTGTTGCCAGCGCGTTTCCCCAACCTTTTGGTGAACGGCAGCCAAGGCATTGCAGTAGGTATGGCCACCAGCATTCCGCCGCACAACTTGGGCGAAGTAGTGGATGCCACGTTGCACCTTATTGACAACCCAGAAGCTACAACTGGCGACCTCATGAAGTTTGTGAAGGGTCCAGACTTCCCAACTGGTGGTCTCATTCTTGGGCGCGCCGGAATTAAAGACGCGTATCAAACTGGCCGCGGCAGCATCAAGATGCGCGCAAAGGTCAGCATTGAAGAAGGTAAGCGTGGGCAAATGCTCATCGTCGTTACCGAACTTCCATACCAAGCAAGTTGCTCCGCAATTGCATCCCGCATTCAGGAACTGGTGGATGGTGGCGATCTCGACGGCATTGCCGACGTGAACGACAACTCATCGGGTGGTCAAACCAACCTCATCATCACGCTGAAGCGTGACGCGAACTCAAACGTGGTCATGAACAACTTGTTTAAGCTCACACAGTTGCAAACAAGTTTCCCTGTGAACATGGTTGCGTTGGTGCACGGAGTTCCACGCACACTCAACTTACGCGACGCACTCGTTGGCTACGTTGATCACCAGATCGAAGTCACCACACGACGTTCAAAGTTCCGCCTACAGAAGGCAACCGACCGTAATCACATTCTTGAAGGTCGCCTAAAGGCACTCAACGTCATTGACGAAATCATCAAGCTCATTCGCGCAAGCGAAGACGCAGCGTCTGCCAAGGCGGCGCTGATGGGCAAGAAGTACAACTTCTCCGAGCGTCAAGCAATCGACATTCTCGACATGCAGTTGCGTCAACTCACCAGGTTGTCGCGCATTGATCTTGAGACCGAACAAAAAGACGTGCTTGCTCGCATCAAGGAACTTGAATCAATCCTCAATTCCGACACGAAGTTGCGCGCAGTTATCTCCAAAGAACTCTCAGCGGTTCGTGAAGCTTTTGCCACACCTCGTGTGTGCAAAATTGCTGCCGATGTTGGCGAAATGAGTGTTGAAGACTTGGTCGACAACAAAGAACTCGTCATCGTGATGACTCAGGCTCAATACATCAAGGCTGTGTCTGCAGATTCATTCCGCACACAAGGTCGTGGTGGCAGGGGAGTAAGCGGCGCTAAGTTGAAGTCGGATGACATAGTAAGTAATGTCATTTTCACCACATCACATTCGTACTTGTTGTTCTTCTCGAACCGTGGACGTGTGTACCGGTTGCGCGCACTCGACATTCCAGAGCGCGATCGCACCGCAAAGGGCATTCCAATTGTCAACCTGCTGCCGTTGAATCAAGGCGAAACCATTCAGGCAATTATTGACACTCGCGAGTTCCCTGGCGAACGCTTCTTGTTCTTCGCAACCAAAGAAGGACAAGTGAAGAAGACTCCATTTAACGAGTACGACTCAAGCCGCCGCGATGGCCTCATTGCCTTGAAATTGCGTCCAAAGGACGAACTTGTTCGCGTGATCGAAACTTCAGGCAGCGACGACGTCTTTATGGTGACGCGCGATGGTCAAACCATTCGCTTCTCCGAAAAAGGTGTTCGCCCAATGGGCCGTTCGGCAGCAGGTGTCCGCGGAATGAAGTTGCGTGCAACCGACGAAGTGGTGTCGTGCGACGTTGCTAAGGATGATTCGGCAATTCTCATCATCACCGAGTCGGGTTATGGCAAGCGCACCCAAGTCAGCAACTTTGCTCGCAAGGGCCGAGGCGGCATGGGCATGATCGGCATCAAACTCACCGGCAAAAAGGGTCACGTAGTGGCTGCCTTTATGGCGGGCATCGACGATGACATCGTGGTTGTTGCTTCGGGTGGAACCACCATTCGCACCCCAGTGAAAGAAATCTCCAGCCAAGGTCGCGCGGCAACCGGCGTGCGCATCATGAGCATGGACGACGGACAAGTGGTGGCCTCGGCTGCACTGGTTCTTTCTCACGACGAAGCATAAATACACAGCCTCAAACAGAGCGAGGTAGCGCAATGTTGACCGTTGCGCTCACTCTTGCGGTGATGGTGTTGTTGTTTGCTGCATTAATTCGAGTTGGTGCATTCCTTATTAACACTGAGCGAGCGCGAATCATCAGCCAAGTCGGTGCACTTGCTGCCGTGTACGGCGGTGAACCAACTGCACACGAAGTAGTGCAACTGAATTACGCAACGTTGTGTGGCTTTCGCAAACCCGCCAACGACAAAGTGCTCTTCACCGTGTGCGTTGATGTGCAAGGCACACAACGATTCGCTCATGCTGTCGATAGTTGGACAATTTCAGTGCCTACACTGGAACCGTGAGTAAAACATCTGCACGTGCACCACGGGTACGTAGAGTTACCAGAGTTATTCGCGAAATTGATCCATGGTCAGCATTCAAGGTTGGTCTTGCGTTTCACTTGGTGGTGTACTTCACCGTGTTGATCGCGTCGGTGTTGTTGTGGAGCGTGGCATCGGCAACGGGAACCATCGACAACATTGAACGCTTCATGATGTCGTTTGGGTGGGAAACATTCGAGTTCAATGGTTGGCAATTGTTGGTCAACGAGATATTGCTCGGGCTGCTGCTGGTGGCTTTACTGACCATCGTGTGGGTACTTGGAGCAACGATGTTCAACTTGATTACCGATCTTGTAGGCGGAATTCGGGTATCAGTGCTGGAAGAAGAGGTTCTGGTGTCCACGGTTGAGGGTGACGGAAAGCGGCAGTAGGCTCATTTCCCCCGAAAGCAATTCGGGGCTATAGCTCAGTTGGTTAGAGCGCATCCCTGATAAGGATGAGGTCACAAGTTCGATTCTTGTTAGCCCCACGGAGGTAGTGCAGTGAATTTCATCCGACGCGTACTGATGGTGCTTGGCATCGCGGGAGCCGCCGGAGCCATTCTGCGCCTCAAGGGTCGGTCTGAACATTCCACTACTCGTGGCGGCTGGCGCCCAATGAATCCTTCAGAGAGCGATTCAGCAAACCCACCTTCGACCAAGCAGTAACGGTTGTGTTTACCACCAAAGTGGGTGTTCTTGGAGCGGGCGTAACCGGTGTCCGAGTAGTCGAACATTTACGCACGCTCGGCCACAGCAACATTTTGGTCAGCGACAAAGTGTCAGCTCGCGCCCAACGTCTTTCGGCGCTGCACAGCACGAATGCCATTCGTGTTGAAGTAGTAACTCGCGAAGAGTTGTTTGAATGCGCTGTGGTGGTGCTTGCTTTTGGTGCGCCGCACGCACAACTCTCTTCACAGTTCATTCAGCGCGGTGTTTCGGTGGTGTCGCTTTCCGACAATGTTGCCGACTGCATGAATTTGTTGGCACTCGACGCTCAAGCGAAGGAACATAAGACAGTTCTCATCGTTGGTGCTGCTTCAAGTCCAGGGGTTACTGGATTGTTGTTGCGTTCCATGACTGATCGCTTTGACACGATCGATGAAGCACACGTTGCCATGCACGGCACTGGTGGACCAGAGTGCGCACGCCAACACCACGACGCGCTATCGGGCCAGTCCATTGGCTGGCATGACAATGAATGGCTGCGCCGTCCTTCGGGCAGTGGTCGAGAGCTGTGTTGGTTTCCCGAACCAGTTGGCGCATACGACTGCTATCGCGCCGAACTTCCTGACCCCGTGTTGCTGAAAAAAGCAATGCCAGAACTCGAGCGTATTACCGCGCGCGTCTCTGCGACGCGACGCGATCGATTTACCGCACGTTTGCCAATGCTTGCTCCACCACACGCAGAAGGCGGAATGGGTGCGGTACGTATTGAAGTGCGCGGTAATCGTGGTGGGTCACGAATAGTGGAAATAGCCGGAATTGCCGAACGCATTGCGCAACTCGCGGGTGTGGTGAGTGCAGCAAGCGCCCACGCCGTTGCAACAGGTGGGGTCACGGTGCATGGAGCACGTGTGCTTGGCGAACCAGAGTTACCAAATGCTGCACTCCTCGAGTTGGTGCTGGCATCTGGTGTTCGACTGCACCAATTTGTTGGCGCATAACAGCGATAGATTTTTCCTGTGTCGTCCCATAACCATTCAACTCATAGCGACGTGCATGAACACGCCAGCGAGTTAATGAAACAGAGTGGTCAGCGCTACACCACAAAACGCAAAGAGATAGTTGATGCCATTGCGCAATATTCTCAACCGGTTGGCATTGCCGATCTGCTGAGTTCTGTTGAGGATTTGCCCCAGAGTTCGCTGTATCGCAACTTGACGGTGTTGCAAGACGCAGGAGTGGTGACACGCGTGATGTCGTCACAAGATGGTGGTTTGTATGAACTTGCCGAACACCTCACCGGGCATCATCATCACCTGGTGTGCTCTACGTGTGGAGCGGTTCGTGATGTAGTAGTCCCTGACGCATTGGAGCGCGACCTCGATGTTGCGTTGGCAAAGCTTGCCAAACGCGAAGGTTTTGCACTCGATCACCACCGACTCGATCTCGTTGGGAGGTGTGCATCGTGCCGGTAAACGCGTATTCCAAAGCCATTTCGGAACTGCCGTGGATGCCGGAAAGTCGCATTGTTTCAGTGCCACAACGGGGTGAATTTTTCGTGCGTTACGCCAAACACGAAAACGCGAACGCACCAGTGGTCGCCCTGCTTCACGGATGGACCGGCAACGCTGACATTAACTTTTTCCCTGTGTACGCAGAACTTGCTCAGCACTATTCAGTTCTTGCCGTCGATCATCGTGGGCATGGCCGCGGGTTGCGCACCAACGACCGATTCGCACTAGAAGATTGTGCAGATGATGTCGTTGCGATCATGGATCAGTTGGGTATTGCATCGGTCACTGCAGTGGGCTATTCCATGGGTGGCCCCATTGCCATGCTCATGAGCAAACGACACGCAGACCGCGTGCATTCACTGGTGCTATGTGCAACTGCACTCGAGTGGAGCGCAACGCGTGGCGAACGCACACGGTGGAAAATTGGTCGAGTGGTGTCACCGGTGTTTCGTTCGCTCACCACTCCGCGACTCATCGACCGTTACATCAAGGGAAAAATCCCTCACGCAAGTTCTGCCGCAACACTTCGACCGTGGTTGGTGTCGGAAATTCGCCGCAACGATTCATGGACAATGAACCAAGCTGGTAGGGCGCTGTCGAAATTCGACGCACGGCCGTGGGCAGCAATGCTTGGAGTGCCAACAGCAAGCATTGTCACATCCCGCGATTCCTTGGTGGCGCCGTACAAGCAACACGCACTTGCACAGGAAACGCAGGCAACAGTGATTGAAATTGATGGTGATCACTTAGTGAACTGGCAAAAACCAGAACTGTTTACTGCTGCGGTGGTTGACGCGATTCGTCAAGTGCGCGAATGAGCGTCTCAATCTGATCACGTAGTTCGTCAACCGTCACCACGTTCGACAGCGCAAACCGCACGCTGGCCAGTTCGCGAGCGAGAAACTCAGCGTTTGCTTGAGTTGCAGCAGCCATTGCTCGGTCGGTCTCGGCTTGCCTACGGTCGCGAATTTCTTGGCGATTTTGAGCGAGCAAAATGAGTGGCGCGGCATAAGCGGCTTGCACTGAAAACATCAGGTTCAACAAAATGAATGGGTATGGGTCCCATTGCAATGCAAGGAACGCAACGTTGAGGACGACCCAAATGATGACCAAGATGGTCTGCACCATAAGGAAACGCGCAGAACCCAGATTGCGAGCAATCGTTTCACTGAACTGACCAAATGCATCCGGGTCGTAGTTAATGCCAAGTACCGGGCGGCGCTTACGTGGACGTGCGAGATCGCTGCGCTTCATGATGTTGCTCCAGCGATTGGGCGGCGACGCCAGTTGGCAGGCAGTGTTCGGTCAAGCACGTCGTCAACAGTGATTGCACCAAGTAAGCGATTGTTTGCATCGCACACAGCAACAGCAAGCAGGTTGTACGAAGCAAGTCGTTCTGCAACTTCGCGCTCAGTCATGGTTGGGCTAATGGTTGCTTCCATTTCGACACATTGACCAAGTGTCAGTTGTGGCGATTCCCGAAGCAATCGCTGGAAATGCACAACACCCAAATACGTTCCCGTTGGTGGGTAGTGCGGCGCACGAGCAACAAACACCTGGGCAGCAATTGAGACCAAAATTTCTGGCTCACGAATTTGTGCGAGCGCATCGGCAACCGTTGCATCGGGGGACATCACGATGACGTCTGGAGTCATGAGTGATCCTGCGGTGCCCTCGGCATACGACAACAACTGACGCATCGTTTCAGCATCGTCGTCATCCATGGCTTCAAGAACGCGACTGCGCTGTTCGCCAGGCATTTGTGCCAGCAAGTCGGCCAAGTCGTCAAATTCCATTTCCTCGAACACGTTGGTCAAACGCTCCATGTCAAGGCCTTCAATCAAGCGCAATTGTTCGTCTTCTGGCAACTCTTCAAGCACGTCTGCCAGACGCTCGTCGTCCATTGCAGCGGCAACAAGTCGACGCTGCTCAAGTGGCAGTGCGCGAATGACTGCAGCAACGTCGCTTGGGTGCATGTCGCGCAAACGAGCGGCTTCTGCAGCCATTGCAGTTTGCGGTGCAAACATGTGAGCAATGTGTTCCCAATCGACAAGTCGATAACTCGGACGTGGGTTCAACAAACTGCGTTTGGCAAGTCGAACTTTGGTGATGTGCCAACCGGGGTTACGACCAGACTGAAAAGCAAGTGCTACGTCGCTGACGGTTTCGTCGCCAATTTTTTGATCCAGAATTTCGCGACCGAGCAAACGCTCGCCATCACGTGCCCGAAATGGGTTGAGGTCGACGTCCCACGACTTCAGGCGGGCGCCGGAGTTATCAAGAGAAGCAATACGGCTGGCGCTCACAAAAATGCTGCGGCGCTGGCTGGTAGCAACGAAGCCCAGCACGCGAGGGGCTTCGGTGGCACGGCCAGACACCACCACAATGTCATCGATCTTGCCGATGGGGGCCCCGCCTGTGTCAAGAAGTGGCAGGCGCATGACCCGAAATGCGTAAATGAGTTCGCCGACCATGTACCGAAGGCTACCTGCGACCTTTTGGCGAAGTCCGTGATTTAGATATGCCTGTGTGGAGTGTTGGCCGCTTCAACCGCTACCCTTAGTGACCGCCGTACGGGGACGTAGCTCAGTTGGCTAGAGCATCTGCTTTGCAAGCAGAGGGTCGTGGGTTCGAGTCCCATCGTCTCCACCAGTAATCTTCAGGTTCCTCCGCATTACGCTTGTCCTACAACCGTAAGGAGACAATCATGATCAATGCAGTAATTGTTGATGCAATTCGCAGCCCGCTCGGACGCCGCAATGGCAAGTTGAAGAACTGGCACCCAGTAGATCTCGCTTCAGAGATCATGCAACAGCTTGTTCAGCGCAACGATCTTGATCCCGCACTTATTGATGACGTTGTGATGGGTTGTGTAATGCAAGTTGGTGAGCAGAGCCTCAACGTTGCTCGCAATGCAGTGCTTGCTGCAGGTTGGCCAGACACCGTTCCTGGCACCACCATTGACCGCCAATGCGGTTCAAGTCAGCAAGCTGCACACTTTGCTGCACAGGGCGTCATTGCCGGTGCGTACGACATTGTTGTTGCCAACGGTGTTGAAGTGATGTCACGAGTACCAATGGGTGCTTCCGTTGCCGATCGCAACTTTGGTTTCCCATTTGGTCCACGCGTGCAGGCACGCTACGAAGCAGTTGGTGGTCTCGTCGGTCAAGGTATCTCGGCAGAAATGATCGCCGAAAAGTGGAACATCAGCCGCGATGAACTCGACGCATTTGGTGTTCGTTCGCAGGAATATGCCGCACGCGCAACACGCGAAGGTCGATTCCAGAACGAAATCATTCCTGTGCTCGATGCAGAAGGCAACATGATGAGCCAAGACGAAGGTCTTCGTGACACCACCATGGAATCACTTGGAAAACTCAAGCCATCATTTCGTCCAGTAGAAGAAGGCGGCCGCGTTACTGCGGGTAACTCGTCACAAATCACTGACGGTTCTGCAGCACTGCTCATTATGAGCGAAGAAAAAGCAAAGAAACTCGGCTTGAAGCCACGCGCTCGCTTCGTGCAATTCGCAATGGCTGCCGAGGATCCGCGTTACATGTTGACCGCACCAATTCCAGCAACAAAGAAAGTGCTGGAGCGTGCAGGACTCACCATGGACGACATCGACCTCGTTGAAATCAACGAAGCATTTGCATCAGTTGTTTTGGCTTGGGAAAAAGAGCTGCACCCAGACATGAGCAAAGTAAACGTGAACGGTGGAGCAATTGCACTCGGTCACCCACTTGGCGCATCTGGCGCACGCCTCATGACCACATTGTTGAACGAACTTGAGCGCACCGGTGGACGCTATGGTTTGCAAACTATGTGTGAAGGCGGCGGCATGGCCAACGCCACCATCATCGAACGCCTCTAAACAGGACTACCCAAATGTTCGGAACCATCATCTGGTTCCTCATCGGCGTGTTCTTGCTGATGATCATTTGGCGCACCGGCATAGGCATGTTGCGCAGTATGACTTCGCCCTTGCCAGCACCACCTCCTGCAGGAGAAATGCGCAGAATTAATGTGCGTTATCGCTGCGGTGTGTGTGGCGTGGAACTACGCATGGTCATGGCGCCAGACCAAGACCCACCGCCACCGCGGCACTGCCTTGAAGATATGGACTTCGTTGCCCCTATTGATTGAGGGCTAGTGATATTTGGTGGCAGTAAACAGGCCACCAAGCACGCAGGTAAGTCCGCTGAAGAGATACCAGTTGCTGCGTCCACCTGGTACGAAACCTAGGTAATAAAACAAGATCACCAGTGCGCCAAGCCCAAGCAGCACGAACATCACTACGGGAACCCATGGAGGGCTGACGCGCACGTCGCGGGAAATCGGTGGCGTATAACGCGATGAGGCTTCAGCAATGTTGTTGCCATGCATCGATTTCGGGTCGGCGTGATCAAGACGATGAGTCTCGTGCAAGCGATGATTAGGTTGCGTTCCCTTTGGAGTGGTGCGTCCGCCGGTACGTCGTTTATTTGGCGCCATGAGACTTTCAGTGTAGAGCAAAAAGGAGGTTTGACCCGAGGCATTGTTCTGGCAGGCTTACTGCGTGACACGCATTCTGGTGATCGACAATTTTGACAGTTTTGTATACAACCTTGTGCAGTACTTGGGTGAACTTGGCGCAGAACCTATTGTCATTCGCAATAACGAAATGTCAGTGCATGATGCTGTCGCGTTACAGCCAGACGGTGTGTTGTTGTCGCCTGGCCCAGGTCGCCCAGAAGACGCAGGAATTTTGTGCGATGCCATTCGCGAGTTTGCAGGACGAGTGCCGGTGTTTGGCGTATGTCTTGGGCACCAAGCAATTGGTCAGGTGTATGGCGGAAATGTGGTTCGTGCACCCGAGTTATTGCACGGAAAAACTTCGCCAATTCATCACTTCAACGAAGGCGTGTTTGCTGGATTACCAAACCCTATGCCTGCAACTAGGTATCACTCGTTGATTATTGAGCGCGAAACTCTTCCCGAAACATTGAACGTAACTGCGCAAACAGAATCAGGAATGATCATGGGTGTGCGTCACCGCGAACTTGATGTTGAGGGAGTGCAGTTTCATCCTGAAAGCATTCTCACCACTTCGGGTCACGACATGATTGGCAACTTTGTGCAGCACGTTGCTGCATTTGCGCATTAATTCGATAACGCGCGACCAACAATCAACATCACTTTTGAACCAGGGTTTACCTGGGTATTTGGTTGCAAGCTTTGCGAAATAACCAAACCATCATTTTCATCGCCAGCCGGCACGTTTTGATAACGAACTTCCCACACGAGACCAGCGGTGTTCAGAATTGATTTTGCGTCAGCCTCAGATTGGCCGGCAACATCGGGAACTGTGGACTGATTTCCGCCACCAGAAATAATGAGTGTGACGTTGCTGCCAGAAGCAACCTTTGTGCCAATTGCTGGGTCGGTGCGAATAACACGGCCTTTGGCAATGGTGGTACTGGTTTCTTCTGCCAGCGTTACGTTCAGCAAAAACGGCGCTCCAACAAGCACTTGTTGTGCGGCTTCTACCACTTGGCCTTCAACGTTAGGAATGGCGACTTCTGGTCCACCTTTAGAAACCACGACACGAATTGCTCCACCTGCAGGAAGCATCACGGTTGCTGCAGGGTCTTGAGAAATGATTTGGCCAGCCGGAGTTGTGGGGTCAACGCGTTCTTCGGCAATTTCAATGGTTAAACCAACGGCTGCGGCCTCACTCACGGCCGCGTCATACAACAACCCTTGAATCGGCGGCACCATGATGGTCCCTGCGCGCGGAGCAAATGTGAGCGTGATTGAGTCACCAGTCTGAAATTTTTCTCCTGCAGCAGGGCTTTGGTCATACACCACACCTGGAGCTACGCCGTCTTTGGGAATCTCATTTTGCATCACGGTAAGGCCAAGCGCGGTGAGTTGTTCTTTCGCTGCATCAATCGACATGTTCACCACAGATGGAAGCGTGGCATCGCTTCCTCCACCAATGAAGCGAACCACAAACACCACAATGGCGAGTAATGCAATGGCCAGCACTGCGCCACCAAACACCATGGTTGCTGGCTTTTTCACATCAATTGTGTCGATGCCGTCTTCGTATGGCGGCAACACCACAACAGGAATTTCCGCGGTGTCAGACAAATTCGTTGTGGCCGCAGCCCCTCGCGCATCGGTGAGGGCAAGTGTTTCTACACCATCAAGAATGCGACGCACGTCTTCACGCACCAGCATGGCGTTTTCGTATCGACGCTGCTCATTCTTTGCCATGCACTTGGCGACGACCGATTCAAATCCGCGTGGCAAATCGGCAATTAATTCGCGAAGTGGTTGCGGGAAGTTGTGAACATGTTGATACGCAATAGCGACTGCTGAATCACCAACAAAAGGTGCTCGACCAGCAACTAATTCGTACATCATGACGCCAAGTGAGTAAATGTCGCTGCGCGGGTCGGGCTGTGCGCCTTGTGCTTGTTCAGGAGATAAATACGTTGCGGTCCCCATTACTGAGCCAATTTCCGTCAACGCTTCGTCAATGTTGGATCCAAGTGCGCGCGCGATACCGAAGTCGGCAACTTTCACCTGACCGCCAAGCCCAATCAAAATATTTCCAGGCTTTACATCGCGATGAATTACACCATTTTCGTGAGCAAAACTGAGCGCAGAAGCAACTTCAGAAATGACATCGCATGTATGTGTTGGTGAAAGTGGGCCGCGTTCTTTCAACAATGTTGCGAGGGTTTTGCCCTCCACATATTCCATGGCAATGAAGTAGGTGGCGTTTACCTTGCCCCAGTCGTACACAGCAACAATGTTTGGGTGGGTGAGTGCGGCAGCCGATTGTGCTTCGCGCCGAAATCGCTCAACAAAAGTTGGGTCAATTGCGTACTCGGGAAACAACACCTTTAACGCAACAGGGCGATCAAGCAAGATGTCGCGAGCAAGAAACACTTCGGCCATGCCGCCTCTACCAATGCTTCGCTCTACGCGATATCGGTCGTTGACCAAAGGAATGTTTTCGTCAGTCATTGAGTGCCGAAATTTCTTTCAATGCCTCTACATGACGCTGCGCATCAATGAACGAGGAAAAACGAAGATGCTCACTGACTCGCTGCTGATGAACAGTCGAGAGATCTCTGCGCTGAAGGTCGGTGCACAGTTCGCGAGTAGGGGCAAACCACAACACTTGATCGCTAGCGCCACGATCAATGCACACGGACGAATTCTGTGATGCATTCTCAAATGCAAGAAAGTATCCCGATCGAGCGTTTTGCCCTGTAGTCACTAACGCAACAACTATTGCCAGAACTATTCCAACACCAATGAACCACTTCTTTTTTGACTGCTTTACGGGATTGTCAACAACTGGTTCAGTGACGACTGTTGGTGTTGAGTCACCAATCGCATCAACCACCACCACCGTGATGTTGTCTCGTCCGCCATTGCGTTTTGCTAAAGCAACGAGCTCATCGGCAATGATTTGCGGCTCTTTTTGTTGTGCGGCAAGGACAGCGATGTCAGATGTTGGAACTTCGTCAACAAGGCCATCGCTGCACAAGATGAAGCGATCACCAGCAAACAGTGGTATCAGCCAGGAGTCAACAGCAACACGGTCATCAATGCCAAGCGCGCGAGTCACAATATTGCGGCGTGGGTGAACTCGTGCCTCTTCTTCAGTAATGAGGCCTTCAGTCACCAGTTCTTGGACATATGAATGGTCGACACTGAGTTGGCGGAACCTGCCAGAACGAGCCAGATAGATACGTGAGTCGCCAACGTTTGCCAAGGCAACCTGTTGAAGCTCAGTAGCTTCATCTTGTGGCTGCACTAGTGCCAGCGCACAAATGGTGGTGCCCATGCCGCGGCGCTCAGTGCTTTCAGATGCCGATTCGTGAATGGTGCGATTAATCGAGGTGATGGCTTCAACAAACCACTCTGGGGTAAGTGTCTGTCCAACTGCCCGTTCAAGCAACAGCGTGGTGGCCAACGCGGAGGCAACTTCGCCGGCGTTGTGGCCCCCCATGCCGTCGGCAACAGCAAAGAGTTGGTCGGATGCCACATAGGCATCTTCGTTTTGCGGGCGAACATTGCCCGTGTCGGTTGCAACACCGTGTTTCAGCAACATCATGCAATTTCGCCGTAGGTGAGTTGCGGAATCACTCGAAGCGAATGTTCACTGCACCAAAGGCAATGACATCACCGGCTGCAAGCGGGGTGGGTTCAACGATCAC
>CANKVI010000013.1 GCA_947487095.1 Acidimicrobiaceae bacterium
CGCCTGACAATGTGTCTGCACGCTGATACGCCTGATCGGCTAAGCCAACGCGATCTAAATGATCAAAGGCAAGCCGGCGAAGTTGCTTGGGATACGAGCGCACACCGTATCGTGGCCAATTCAGTCGGCCCAGCGCACCCGAGAGCACGTTTTCTAAACATGTTGCACGGTTGATTAACCCAAATTGTTGGAACACGAACCCAACGTGTCGGCGAACTTCACGAAGCTCTTTATTCGATGCTTCGCTTACACGCATGCCCATAACATCAACAGAACCCGATGTTGGTTTGTGCAGGCCGTTTACGTGACGAAGCAGTGTTGATTTACCCGATCCGGACAAACCAATAAGGCACAGTAATTGCCCTCTCGGAATGTCCAGACTGACCTGGTCCAATGCCAGTGTTCCGTTAGGAAACCTTTTTGAAATGTCGCTCAACCGAACAATCGGATCAGCTTGTTGGTTAAATCGGTTGAGCGACATGTTCAAACTCGTGTTTCTTTTCTAATTATCTGCACTTCGAGGACTTGGTGGCTTCGCACACTTGACGTACTCCGTCGTATTCCTTATCTGAATAAGGAACAAAGCCCCATGACTTATCTTCAATCACTTGGCAGGTTGCTTCGTCTTTGCAAATTCCCATTGCCACGAAACCGGTCTTGTTTGCCTTCTTGATAACAAAGGTCTTGACCGTGTCTATCAATGACTTTGGCATGTCAACACGAATGGCCATTGGCGAGCCAGCAATTTCGCCGCTCTTCCATACCACTTTCAACTCTCCAGCCTTCAAGTCGCCCTTTTCAATCAACTGGGAATCAACCATGGTGTCGTATGCAAATCCAACGTCACATGTTCCGCGGTTAACCGACAAAGCAGCAGAGTCATGACCACCGGCGTAAACGGTGCTTTCCTTCGTCGCATCGATACCTACCGAGAGAAGGCCAGCATTTGGATAGAGGTAACCAGAGGTTGAGGATGGGTCAACGAAACAAATCTTCTTACCCTTGAAGTCTGCAAGCTTGGTAACGTCTGCGCGGCTTGACTTGGTGATTCCGTAAGAGAAATATCCAGGCTTTGCAGTCGGTGAGGCTACTGCTGATCCAACTACGTCAATTTTTGCACCGCGTGCCTTCGCAAGTACGTAGGAGAAAGGACCGTAGAACGCAAGGTCAACACGTCCGGCAACTTGTGCCTCAATGATTCCTGCGTAGTCAGTTGCAGCGTAGAACTCAACTGGCATGCCGATTTCCTTCGACAATGCATCTACGAAGTTCTTGTACTTCAAGGTCATCGATGCTGCGTTCTCCGAAGGTACCGCACCAACGATGAACTTCTTTGGCCACTTTGACTTATCAACTTTTGCCGATGCAGCAGTTGCTGCCTTCAGCGAAGTGAGCCAAATGTATTTCTTGGACAACGGAAGGTACGTGCACTTCAGTGTTCCCTCAACCTTATTGAGTTGAGCCTTGGTGCATGCCTGGCCATTCTTTGCAGCCGGTGCCGACTTGGCTTGAATTGTTGATACTCCGGAAGCCACGGACAACACTGTGGTCAAAGCAATCACTGTTGAAAGTTTGCGAGCAAAACCTGCTCGCTTTTTGATCATGTTCATTTTGTTCCTTTCGAGAATGTGTGTAGTTAACGGGTTGCTTATTTTGAGAATTGATAGATGCCAACGGTTCCCGACAATTCGTAGGAAACGATGACCATTGCCTTACCGGTTGGGCTTTCCTTGTCACTGACGAAAACGATTCCTTCTGGCGAAACGTCTCCCGCAGCAGCAGTCTTCTTCGTACTTTGCAACAGGTTTCCAGCAGGATTAGATGTGTTGATGTACGACTTGAACATTGGCTCAACTGGGTTTGTTACGTCGTAGAGCATCAAACCACCATCGCGCTCCAAACCGAGCACCATCCACATGCGACCATAAGCGCGACCAATTGCCAAACCTTCTGGCTCTGGACCCTTCGACGCACTGCGTGCATCAACTGCGTTGGTCAAACCTGTGGTGGTATTCCAGTCTGCGTTAAAAGAACCCGCACGAGTTTTTGACAAATACTCCTCAATCGAAGAACCCGAGTCGTAAACACGGGTGAGCGGGAAGACACCTTCATTATTCGATGCTTGCCATACCGAGAATGAACGAGCACCGTAGCTGTAAGCCGCAGATACAGACGTTGAGCCAGTAACCGGTGCACCAGCAACTGAGGCAGGTGTAAATGGTGTTACTTTCAAGCGACCTGCAACTGCATCGGACTTCAATGTTGCATCAACTGATGAAGCAGCGTTCTTGCCGAAACGGACGTCTTCTGCCTCGAGCGTTGTTGTTGAAGTGCCGCCCATCAAACACGGCCATTCACGAGCATCGCCTTCGTTAGCGGTGAACAAGTAGGTGGTTTCTCCACGAGTGACTTGTGCAATCGCATCTGGCTGATACATACCAAACACGTTTGCAGGAGCAATCTTTACTGCCGAATCCTTGTCGCTTGCATCGAGACCAATTGATGCAAAGCTCTTGAATCCAAGGCCGTTAACTCCGACAACTTTCTTCGTAGTCAGATCGATTGTCGCGATTGCGTTGTTCTCCTGCAATGTGACATATGCATATTCGCTGTCATTCGAGATGGTGATGTATTCAGGCTCTAGGTCTTGGGCAACGGTTGCGTTTGGACCAAACACTCGAGCACCTGCATAGATCAATGCGTTCTTGCGCTCGTTGAATGCACTGAAGTCAACAACGGTGGCCTTCAGTTTTGGAGCCGAAAGATCGATGATTGAAACCGAACCGTTTGGATCAGTTGTGGTTGGCAAGGCGCCATTGGTGAGGCAATATGAGGTTGGCTCTGCTTCATCAGCCGAAACAATGTATTGACCATTAGGTGAAAAATGAACTGAGTCAGGAAGCGACCCAACAACGATTCCGTTCGGAGCTGCTGAGCTCAACTTGCCGTTCACATCCGCGAGGAATATTTTGCCAGGAGCAGCTTTGTCTGCGCTTACCTGAGTGGCTATCGCAACCAAACCATCTTTTGTTGCGACGCTCTGAATTCCGGTGACGCCCTTCTTCGCAAGATTAATACGACCGAAAAGAACTGGTTTCTTTGGGTCTTTAATGCTGACGATGTCAATCTGGTTTGTTGCGCCATTCGTGACGAATATGCGCTTCGACTTGGCGTCGAATGCAGAAATTTCTGCTCCGCCCAAACCAGAACCACTTACCCAACGTCCTACAGAGATGAGTTCAGCCGAACTTCCCTCTGCAGAAACATTCTGCACAGGAAGTGCAGCGGTGAAAAGGGTTGATATTGCTACCGATGTTGTGAGAATTGCCAATTTGTGAATTTTTCGCATTGCCGAACAATAAACGGCAGTGCTGAACTTCACGTCTCATGTAGGTAACTTTGTGACAATCTTTATATGAACATTGCGTAACCAAATATTTGGCGAAAATATTCAGGCAAACGTTGTGTTCATTTTTTGTTTGCGTAAATCACTACGTTTTGACATTTTCTTGTAATCACACTGGCTTACTGTGCCGATCATGACAGTTGCCCCAATAGACATTTCTCGAGAACAACGAACCGAACTTCTTGCCAGCGCCGACACTGATGCAGTCCAACGACTTGCTGAAAGAGCATTGAGCTACACACTGGTTTCTGAAACTCTGGTTGTTACCAAGAAACCGGAAACCGGACTCGTCATGATGCAAGTTCGTGAGCCGGTGTGCAAGGAGCGTTTCTACTTAGGAGAAATTGCAGCAACACGAGCAGAGGTTTTAGTAGGTAATGAAAAAGGTTGGGCCATTCGTTTGGGGACCGACAAAGCCGCTGTCCTAGGTGCGGCAATTCTGGATGCAATTTGCGAAATCGTCCAAGATGATCTTTTGGAATTGCAAAAAGATGTGTTAGCGCTATGCGTTGAGACTGCGCGAATCGAGTCAATTTCTGCGGTCCATGAGTGGAACGAAATTTCACCAACAATTGTGAACTTTGAAGAGTTGGATTGATATGAACTTTGTCAGTCTTTCCCCAATTGATTCCAACGACGTGTTTCGAGCAATGTTGCAAACCCTCGGACAACCAGGAACTATTGAATCACTCACACTCTCCAATAATTCTCAATGCCCCACAGAGGTTGCACTATTGCTCTCGCTCATTGATGTCGAGACAAAGTTTGCTGTAGTTTCCTCAATCCCTGAGGCAGATCAGCAGCACTGGACCTCACTCATTCACGCTGCATCTGGTGCGCCCTCCGCGCCAGAAACAAAGTCTGAATGGGTGCTTTCATTTGGTGAGCCAACCATTGACATTCTGGAAAGTATTCCGCGCGGCACGCCTCACCGCCCAGAAATGGGATGTCGGCTCATCATTGCATGTAGTGAAGTAAGAAGCACTCCACAATTTGAATCCTTGGAGACCGAGGAAAACTTAACGACTATTTCACTACGTGGACCGGGAATTGAAATTGAAAACATTTTGCACGTCGTCGGAATTAGCCAACGATTCTTTGAAGTGCTACACGACATAAACAGTTCATTCCCAGCGGGCGTAGACGTTTGGCTGTGCGACAAATTTGGAAATGTTTCTGCAATTAGCCGAAGTACCGAAGTGAACGTCGTAACGACGCGAATTGGAGCAAAATAATGGGCTACGCAGCCGCACGCGGTGGTTTAGACGCAATTGAAGCAGCAGAGAATCTCGTTCGAAGAAAGCGTCTGAATGCAGATTGCGACTGGGTTACTCCTGATCAAATTGTTGGACGTTTTAGACTTGCCGTTGATCGCGTAATGGGGGAAGCCGGATTATGGGAAGAGGAATTAGCGGCAATCGCGATTCGTCAGGCTGAAGGCGACCTAATTGAGGCAGTGCACCTCCTTCGCTCATATCGATCTACGCTTCCCCGCTTCGCGTATAGCGAAGTAACTGACGCTGATGAACTTCGTGTCATTCGACGAATTGTTCCCGCCTTCCGAAATCCGCCTGGGCCACAACTCCTTGGACGTACGAGTGACTACACCGGTCGTTTGCTTGAACTGAGTTCGGAAATTGCGGGACAGGAGGAAGCCCAACTCCTTGCTTCGTTAGCACTCACTCAAGAACAACACCCGTCGCAACCATCTGGTGATCAACAACAACAGCAACCTCGCAGGCTGTTGGAAACACTGCGCGACATGGATCTCATGGTGGACCGCCGACGGCACGATGACCCAGAACCATTTGACATCACACGCACACCAGCTCGTCCACCTGCATCACGTTCCGCCCGACTGTCCTCCATGTCGCGCGCCGAAACCGGAGCATTGGTAAACCAGTGGTACCGAAACATTCTTGGGCCTGATGGATACCTTCACGAAGTCACGCTCGGTGAAGTACGACATGGTTACCTCCCATTGCGCATTGTTCACCCCATCACTGGCAACCCAGTTGCAATTGGCAGTATTCGCGTGACCGAAGTTGAAGCGATCGAAGATCTCAACGGAATTGAAGAGGAACGCGATCGTTTCGATGTGGGCTATGGAATTTGCCTGGGGCATAACGAGAAAAAAGCCATCGCTATGGCAAACCTCGACATTGCATGCCACCGCGACAATGGCAGGTCTCAAATTGAACAGTCACTTTTATTGACAACAGATGGTCTTGACTCATCGGGGTTTCTTGAACACTTGAAGCTTCCCCATTACGTCACATTTCGTTCAATGATGGAACGCAAGAATGCTGTTCGACAAGCACGAAAGAATGGTCAGCCAAAATGACCACACTGCTCAACAACCTCATTGATGACAATGAAAGCGAACAATTTGGAATCTTGGATGAATATTCCAAGCGCGAAATTCGTCGCGCTATTTTGACTGCAGTCGCTGTTCCTGGTTACCAAGTTCCGTTTGGATCACGCGAAATGCCCGTTGCTCGAGGCTGGGGGTCAGGCGGATTGCAAATAACACTCGCAGTAATTGGGCCGAAAGATGTCATTAAGGTGATTGATCAAGGAGACGATCAAGGAGTAAACGCAGTAAACCTCCGCCGACTCATTGTGCAGTCAACAAAAGTTTCCGAAACAACAACAGCGGCAAAATCTTCGATCGTGCAAAGCCGACATCGAATACCTGAAGACGGTTTAGATCAGCGACACATTTTGGTTTTGCAAGTACCAGTGCCAGAACCGCTGCGTGGCGTAGAACGCGACATGCGCGAACTTGCTCGCATGCACGCAGAAGCCGACTACTCAAAAATGTGGGTCAGTCTGTATGAAGACAAAGTTCGTAACGGCGTTATCACTCAAACGACGGGTTACCCGTGTTTAGTGAACGATCGATACGTGATTGCAACCACGCCAATCCCTCGCTGGGACATTCCAAAACTTGATCAATCACCATTCCTCACCCTGTTTGGTGCTGGGCGTGAAAAACGGATTTACGCAGTTCCACCATTTACGAAAGTTGAACCACTCACTTTTGAAGATGTGCCATTTGAAGTTGAAAAAACCGAGGGCGCTACCTGCTCACAGTGTGGCAGCAGTTCGTCGTTCCTTGTTGAAATTCCAGGCGCGCAATCACGTTGGGTCTGTAGTGACACCGACTGGTGTGAACGAAATTTGGAGGGAAACTTATGACGTCTGTTGTGTCACCTGAATGGGTGCTAAAGGTAAATCAACTAGGAAAGATTTTTGGGAATCTGTCTGAAAATGGACTCGCGCTAACCGGTCCCGAAAACGGATCTTCAAAAGATCCTGCCACGGGCGCCATCGTTGCCGCATGGGACGTGTCGTTTGAAGTTGCCGCGGGTGAAGCACTCGGAGTTGTCGGTGAATCTGGTTCCGGGAAATCAACCGTTATGCGTTGTATTGCTGGTGATCAATCATCGAGTGCGGGTTCTGTACAGATTCGCACGTCACCAAATGAGCAGATCGATGTGCTTTCGCTTACACCGTCTGAACGTCGGCAACTACGGATTGACAAAATTGCTGTGGTTTATCAAGACCCCGCGGAAGGGCTCGACCTGAATGTGACCGCAGGTGGAAACATCGCTTCACCACTCACCGCGGCAGGGTGGAGAAACTTTTCTTCTATCCGTAATCGCGCAAGTGAGCTACTGCTCCGCACCGAAGTTCCGCTTAACAGAATGGACGACGTAGTGAAGTCGTTTTCGGGCGGCATGAAACAACGTGTGCAATTGGCAAAAGCACTTGCAAACCGCCCACCTATCGTGCTTCTCGACGAACCCACAACGGGACTTGATGCGAGCGTTGCTGCTGGGGTATTGGACCTGATTCGCGGTCTGCTTGAAGAGTTTGGCCTAGCAGCCGTTGTGGTTTCACACGATTTCTCGGTCATCGAAATGCTCACCAACCGTTGCATTGTCATGAACCACGGACGCGTAGTGGAAAGTGCACTCACCGACCAGCTTCTTGAGGACCCTCACCACCCATACAGCCAAAAACTTGTATCGGCTGCACGAGCATGAGCCACATAATCAACAATGCTGATCATGCAGTTCTAGACGTTCGCAATTTACGAAAACATTTTGTACTTCACACCATAGATTCCAGAATTGTCGAAGCACTGAATGGGGTCTCGCTCAAAGTATCTGCCGGCGAACACGTTGCACTAGCTGGAACCAGTGGCGCAGGAAAGTCATCGCTGCTCAAATCGATTTATCGCACCTATAAGCCATCTAGCGGTGAAGTGTTTTTGAAGCTTGACGATGATTCTTTTGTCGACCTGGTTTCACTTACCGATTCAGAATTGGCCACGTTGCGTGGTACTCAAATTGGATATGTTTCACAATTCCTACGCGCTCAACCTCGCCGATCGACTTTTGAAATCGTTACAAAAGCGGGAATTCAACGCGGAATGGATTCCGATACAGCAAAGCAAGCAGCTGCCTACTCGCTCCAACGATTGAACCTAGACGAAGCCCTATGGGATGTCAGCGCTTCCATGTTGTCGGGCGGAGAAAAGCAGCGAGTAAACCTCGCAGCTGGAACCATTTCTCCACCTCGCCTACTTCTGCTCGATGAACCAGTTTCCGCACTTGACCCTGTGAACAGAGAATCCGCACTTGAACTGATTGGCACATTGACCGACCAAGGAGTTGCAGTACTTGCAGTGTTTCACGATATTGACGCCATGGAGAGGCTCGCATCCAGAGTCATCGTGCTTCGCAGTGGTGTTGTTGATTACGAAGGTAGCCCACAGGAAACATTGGCACGCTTAGAAGGAGTGGCACGATGAGCAACAAAACTTTTTCCATCACCAACGTGACGGCAGTTCTCCCGAATTCCTTACTTGATGATGCAACGATCACCGTCGAGGACGGTGTCATCGTTGACATTTCCGAACGAGGAGAAGCCGCACAAGATTCACTCAATGGTGGTGGATCAATTTGTATTCCTGGAATTATTGACACCCATAGCGATGGTTACGAACAGGAGTTGCGTCCTCGGCCAAATGCATATTTACCTAGCAATTTTGCACTTCGATCATTTGAGAGTCGTGTGCGCGCAGCAGGAATTACCACCATGTTTCACGGCATCGGCTTTGAAAACGATGCCAAGTGGGGGCGAACTGTAGAAATGGCAAACGAACTGTGCGACACCATCATTGACTATTCAGACAGCCTTACCGCACTTATCGACCATCACATTTTGTACAGGCTTGACGCCCGCGACCCCGACGGATATCCAGCCCTGATTGCTCGTTTCTCGCAGGCTCGGAACACTGAACTTTCACGGGTGCCACTCATCTCATTTGAAGACCACACTCCAGGGCAGGGTCAATACACAGACCGCACAGCGCTAGAGCGATACATCATCGGCAATCGCAAGGTTTCTGAGGACGAAGCTCGTCGAATTGTTGATGAAACTATTCGCGAACGCGATGCCCTAATTGGTAACCGTGAGAAAGCATTGCCTTGGCTTACGGAGCACGCATCGCTCGGCACAATTCGATTGATGGCACATGATCCAGCAACTGGTGCAGACGTTCGGGAAGCTGTTGATTGGTCAGCTTCAATTGCCGAGTTCCCAACCACTAATGAAGCGGCTCGTCTAGCAAAAGAATCCGGACTTCGAACCGTATGCGGCGGACCAAATGTATTGCGAGGTCAAAGCCATAGTGGAAATGTCAGTGCGCAGGAACTCATTGCACAGGGACTGTGTGATGGTTTAGCTTCGGACTATCTCCCAACATCATTGCTCGGCTCCGTCGCCGCTCTCGTAGAACGAAAAGTGTGTTCCCTTCCAGAGGCCATTCGACTCGTCACATCTGGCCCAGCCAAAACCGTTGGCTTGGAAGATCGTGGCGAAATCTGTGTTGGAAAACGTGCTGACTTGGCTTTGATTCGATTCCATGGAAACCTTCCTTCAGTCCTCGGCGTGCTTACAGGAGATTCTGAAAACGCAGAGCGGCTGAGCCTCATTGGTGCATCGTCATGAAGTTTGCATCAGGAATCCACCCTGTGCTTGTAGAAAGCGCCGAGGCTGCTCTTGTTGCATATAAATATGCAATGTCTACTTTCTCGCGAGAGGAACGACTGACGCTCATCGGTACCGGCGGTGATGGAACTCCAACATATTTCTTAGACGAATATGTTGAACGACCAGTACTCGATGTATTCGAACGTCACAACGTGAACGTGTTGTCGGAAGAAATCGGTTGGATTGATCGTGGATCATCAGAAACGATTGTTGTCGACCCACTTGATGGAACAGCAAATGCTGCCGCTGGAGTTCCCTTGGCATGTTTCTCCGCTGCCAGAGTCGTAGACGGTTTTGCTGTGGAAGGGCTTGCAGTTTGGCTTGATGGGGATCGCTACTGGTGGTCGACTTCAGATTCACCGATTCACAACACCACTACTAGACGCACCTCATTAGATGGAGCTGCTGTTTCAATGCTTCGCCCGAGAGCTGAAACGTTTGATGCATGGACACGAGTAGCAAAAAGAATCGATCGTGTACGCGTACTCGGTTCGAGCGTTCTTGAAGGATGCCTCGTCGCCGATGGGGCAATTGATGCATTCTGCGATCCGGGCGGAGACATTCACCGCATTGTTGATTTAGCAGCATTGGACATCATCATTCGTGCTGCAGGCGGAGTGTTGATTGATCTGCATGGCCGTGATCTGGTCTACACACCCGACTTATCATTGCGCTGGAGTGGAATTGTCGCCGCCACCCCTCAATTAGCTGATGAGTTGCGAATGGAATTACTACGCTCGTAGAGGTGCGTTCCACACTTCATCCAGTTGCATATTCGGGTGAGCTTGGTACTTCCCCACATTCGGTCAAACTGCTTGGAGAACCACTAGTTCTCTGGCGGGACAGCGCAGGAACCGCACACGCAACGAGCGATATTTGTGTCCACCGAGGTACTGCACTCAGTGGCGGTTGCGTAAAGGGCGACGCCATTATGTGCCCCTACCACGGGTGGCAATTCGACGAGACCGGAAAGTGCACACACATTCCCCAGTTGGAAGACCCAGCAAAGGTTCCGTCAAAAGCAAAGATTGCCGCACATACATGCGTCGAGCAATACAACATGATCTGGGTGTCACTAGACGAACCACGACGACCACTTCCAATGATCGAAGAATTTGGTGCGAGCGACTGGGTGTGGGTGAACTGTGGGCCATACGACTGGAATGCTCATTCCTCGCGCCAACTAGAGAACTTTACCGACTTCGGACACTTCCCTTGGGTGCACCCAGGTTTACTTGGCGACATC
Organism: Acidimicrobiaceae bacterium; assembly: GCA_947487095.1. The sequence goes on from CANKVI010000013.1 coordinate 10,719, forward strand.
AACCGTCCTGTTGTGCCCGACTACGAAGTTCGCACTGAAGGACACGTGGTGAAGTACGACATCATCCGTCCAGAAGCACCAAACACCAATGACTTCCCCGTGTTTGCCAATGCAAGTACCGAAGCACCGATGCGCACGTCGCATTACGAGATTCACACGCCATTTACTTTGCTGCTGCATCTTGGTTGGGGCGGTAAAGAAGGCATGGTGTACTTCTTCGTCTCGCAACCAATTGACGAAGAACACTCACGTGGCTTTCTCATCATTGGTCGCAATTACAACTACGACCAACCCGCTTCAGTGCTGCAAGATTTTGAAGACATGATTTTCAATCAAGACAAAACGATCGTCGAATCACAGATTCCGAAGAAAGTTCCGTACGACATCACCAAAGAAGTACACATGAAATTTGATGCGGTTGCTCTTGCTTACCGCAAAGCAATGACCGCGAACGGGTTCGCCAACTAAGACTTACGGTTCGACTATTGCAAAGCCAGTTGCGAACGTATCAAGGTTGCCAAATATGTTCAGCAATGCAGCGGCATCGCCCTCAATAGTCACTGTTCCCGCACTGAGCTCGTCCACAAACGTGGTCACTTGAGCAATGATTTCCAGTAACAATGCTCGCGAAATAGTGATGGTCGCTTCAGCGGCAGCTTCGTGACGACCTTGAGTTGAATACATCGTTCGGTTTGACAAACCGAGCACCCACTGATGATCGGGTGTTCCTACCATGTCGGTAAATGTCCAGTTCACACAATGTGAAAGCCCACCAATTTTTTCCGACATCACCCGAACCGAAAGCACGTCAAACACTTGTTCAATGGTCATCGCGCGAATCAAGCTGCGCGCCCGCACGTGCGTAGACGTTGGTGGCGGAGGCCCTTTTCGCAGTTCCTGAGCTCCCATTAAGTAAGCGTTCCTAAAGGTGGATGACTCGGCCTGATAACCCAACTGTTCCAATACATCTGCTTGCAGATTTCGCGCATCTGCATTCGAAGGGTCTGCGAACACTGCATGATTCACCACTTCGGCGACCCATCGGTAATCGCCAGCTTCGAATGATTTGCGGGCCGACGCCAACAGCGATTCAATTCCGCCAGCAAGTTCCACATACCGTTTTCCCGCTTCGGTCGGTGGAAGTTTATTGAGGTTGGCAGGGTTTCCGTCATACCAACTGAGATATCGCTGATACACCGCTTTGACGTTGTGCACGAGGTCGCCATAGAACCCGCGAGTGTGTTCGTGGGCTTGAAACTCTTCTGGCAACTCAAGCATGTTGGCTATTTCCACTGCAGTCATCCCATGGTTTGCATGACGCATGGTTTGATCGTGCATCCACTTGTACAAGTCACGCTGCAAAATGAGGAACTCGCGAACATCGCTAGTTCCCCACGTTGGCCAGTTGTGCGAAGTGAAAAGAATGCTTGTCGTCGCTGCAAACATTTCGATGCTTTGGTTGATGTACTTCGACCAGTTGAGCGCATTACGCACAAGTGCTCCGCGAATGGGAACCAAGTTGTGCATAGTTTGCGAACAATTCTCTGCCATGCATAACCAGCCATGGTCTGGAAAGAAGAAATTCATTTCAGCAGGTGCTTCGGTCTCTGGCGTAAGTTGGAAAATCACTCGCACACCATCAAGTACAAGTTCTTCTCCCGTAAATGTGATGTCCGTAGTTGGCGCGAGCAATCCCGGAGGGCCCATTGGCACACCTGTGCCTAAACCACAGTCAACGTGACCGGTTGGTCCTGGCGGAAGCATCGGTCCGAATTGGTAGGTCGCGCGTCTTCCCATTGCTGGGCCAGCGATGACGTTCTCTCCAACTGTTTCATGCAAGAAACCAATTGGCGCAACAATCTGGCAGCGCCCTGCATCAACATCTTCCTTTGTCGTTACACCAAGCACACCACCGAAGTGGTCGGCATGCGAATGCGTGAAGATCACCACAGTGGTTGGCAATTTTTCAACATGCTCGTCCATCAGTTCAAGCGCGGCACGTGCAGTGTGCTCACTGGTTAGCGGATCTATCACAACCCAACCATTCGTTCCGCGAATAAACGTGATATTCGAAATGTCGTAGCCACGCACCTGCCATACGCCATCGGCAACTTTGAATAAACCGTGATGCGCATTAAGGGTTGCATGTCGCCACAGCTGAGGGTTAACCGTCTCAGGACATTCCCGACCATCACGAAGGAATTCATAATTGTCGCTATTGCCTACGAAGCGACCCTTTTCGTCAGAAATCAATCCGTTTTGGCGTTTGGCTATAAACCCTTTGCGCACTCGCTCTACGTCTACAGGATCGAAGCTGCGGTTGTCGGCGTTGCGATTGTGTAACTGTGTGTGGGCAGTTGCTGGTTTCGGCTGCTCGGTAGTCACTTTTATACCTTAGTTATTGGTCGCTATTATGGAGGCAGTGAAAAAACTTTTCATCGCCATCAGCGCAGTCTTGGTGTGGACAGCCATTCCTGCGGTATCGGCGAATGCGGTCTCGGTTGGTCAATCCTGCGCAAAGACCACCCTTGGAACACGGGTCTCTACTCGGATAAATAAAAAGCCAGTCATTGTGGTGTGCCGCGTAAGGGCGGGTCGCAAGCAGTGGATTCGCGCTGCTGTTCAGACAGTTACGACAACCACTACGTCGACAACTTCAACTACCACAACCGTTCCTCAGCCGGTGGTCAACTTCACCGTCTCCGTCGACCCGAACGACCCCACACTGCACACCATCACCATTGAAGGCATGCAACCCCGCACCTACATCCTCAAAATACCTTCGAAATATTCTGCTTCTTCCCCAACGCCTTTGCTACTGGCTTTGCACAGTCGCTCAACGAATGCGAAGGCTATTTTTGATGATTCACGAATACTTACTTGGGCTGAAGACATGAATTTCATTGTCGCCGGACTCAATGGTGCAGTTTATGAGAGTGCGTCGTCCTGGAACGCCGGAAATTGCTGCACAAATGCAACCACATATGAAGAGAACGACTTGTTGTTCGCATCAACTGTCATTGACTTCGTCGCTTCACAATACTCAGTAGACAAATCTCGTGTGTGGGCGATGGGGCACTCCAATGGCGGAATGATGGCCTATCGCTTGGCTTGTGATCTTTCCGAGAAGATCACTGCGATAGCAGTGGTTACTGGCGCACTAATGGACCCCACGTGCAGTCCGACAAAACCTGTTTCTATTCTCCATATCCACGGCAATCTTGATCCCACGATTTTGTTTCACGGTGGTGGAAAATTTGAAAATCCGAGTATTTTCCATTCTGTTCAAGACATGGCATATAGAAACCTTTGTGCTGGAAATCCGAAGGAGTCCTCAAATGCAATTGAGGAACGGTACATCTGGGTCTGCACAGATGGTGTTGAGACGCAGTTGGTGAACTATCAAGAACAATCACATGCTTGGGTTAATGGCTATACAGAAGAGATTTTGAGGTTCTTGTTTGCTCTCCCGCGCAAGTAATGCGAGTGAGTAACTAGAGGCACTAGTTGTTTTTGGTACGCCTAACAAATTTTTAGAATGCGAACAACACTCCACGCACCATCAGAATTCCGATAATCAAAATGATGAGCCCAGCAATGCGTGTAAACCACGTTTGTGGCCACGCGCGGCTACTTGATCGTCCAAACCAACCAAGAACCGTGGCCACAACTCCTGGCGTGCCCATGAAGACGAAGCTGAACATGATCATTTGCGCAGGATCCGAAACCAAATCTGTAAGAACTAAGCCCCAAATACGG
>CANKVI010000014.1 GCA_947487095.1 Acidimicrobiaceae bacterium
CCAAGCATGAACCCAGATTTTGTGGTCAAACCCGCTGCACGTGAGCGCGCGAGAACCGACATGCTGCGTGCATATCCAGCAGAAGGCCGTACCATTCGCTGCAGTCGAGCAACAGTTTCAATGTTGTGGTTCAACACATCTGGATGCTCGTTCAACACTGCATCTAACGAATCGGTCCCCTTTGCATCTGAAATCAATGCTTCAACTTGTGCACCAGGGTTTTCATTTCGAATTGCACGAATCGTGTCGGCAACATGTTGCATTCCGCCATCAGCCAAGTCATCTCGAGCAACCATCGTGAGCACGGCAAATTCCAAGCCCATCCGTTTCACCGCTTCAGCAACTCGTGTTGGTTCATTCGCATCTGGCTCAAGTGGTTTACGTGTATCAATCAGACAAAATCCACATGCTCGCGTGCATCGATCGCCCAGCACCATGAACGTTGCGGTGCCATCTTTCCAACACTCACTCAAGTTCGGGCATCCGGCTTCTTCGCACACGGTCACCAAATTCAAGTCACGAAGTGTTTTCTTTGTTAACAACACTTCGCTGGTGTGGTTTACGTGCGGTCGAATCCAATCTGGCTTGCGTACAGAAATGCTGAGTCCATCGCGCTCTGGTTGATGAGCCCAAGCAATGTCGTATCGCGTGGAGTTTTCATTGCCCCACTTCTTGACCGCAAGCTTGCTGACAACGTTGACTACGTCAAACATCGTTGCGGCAATTCCCTCTTCAGCAAGCGATGTCACTGCATATTCTGCAATTCCACAGGGAACGATGTGCTCGCGCATGTAACTCAGGTCGGTGCTCACATTGAGCGCAAAACCATGCATGGTTCGTCGCTCACTCGCTCCTCGCGCAACACGAACGCCGATTGCGCAAATCTTGCGTGCTTGCGCAGTCTCTGCATCTAGCCACACACCAGGAAACCCAGTTTTCCGACTTGCATTCGGCAAACCGAGTTCGCTCAGAGTGTCAATCACCAATTGCTCAACGTCGTGGATGTAAGCCGCAGTATCTGCAGGACCACTGTCTCCATGTTTTGCCAACAAGTTCAGCAGCGGATAACCAACCAATTGTCCTGGCCCGTGATAGGTGATGTCGCCTCCGCGATGAACGGAAACAAGGTCTGCTCCAACTTCATCTGGATTGCATTTCAGATTTTGCTCAAGGTTTGCTTGCTGACCGTAGGTAAACACATGCTGATGTTCAAGCAGCAGCAAATGCTGATCTACTCCATGCTCAAAAATGGCCCGTTGTAATGCCAGCGCTTCGGAGTATGGAACACGGCCTAGCCATCTCACATGAAGTGGCGAAGTGGGAGTGCTCATGAGTGCGCTGGCAAGCTGGCTTTACAGCTCGGCTGACCAGTCCTGTGTTTCAAGAATCTGCTTCACGCGCGAAAGGAAGCGACCTGCGTACGCGCCATCAAATGCGCGATGATCCCACGACATGGACAAGTGACCCATTGGATGAATCGCGATGCTTTCGCTTCCGTCTGGCATGGCAACAACTACTGGCTTGCGCACAATTGCATCGGTCGACAAAATGGCAACTTGTGGCTGGTTGATAATTGGCATTGCAATAAGCGCACCAGCAGAACCATTGTTCGACAACGTGAATGTTCCACCGTTGATTTCATCTGGCGAAAGCTTTCGTCCACGCGCACGCGATGCAAGATCGTGAATCTCGCGAGCAATGGCGCGCAAACGCTTCGCATCAGCGCTACGCACAACCGGCACCAACAGTCCTGCATAGTCAAGGTCAACAGCAATGCCGAGGTCGACGTAGCTATGCACAATCAAATTGTCGCCTTCAATGCTGGCATTCAAATGTGGGAACTCTGCAAGGGCATCGACGACTGCGCGACTAATAAACGGCAAGTACGTCAGGCTGAAACCTTCGCTTGTTTTCCACGATTCCTTTATTGAGCTGCGCGTTTTGTCGACGTTTGCGTAGTCAACTTCAACAACGGTGAATGAGTGAGGACTGGTTTCAAGCGACATCACCATGTGCGAGCCAGTAAGTCTGCGAATCTTTGACAACGGAATTACTTGTTCGCGATCGCCAAGAGTTGATGCTGGACGAGGTGCAGCGGCGGGTGCAGGTGCTGACACAGGAGTTGGCGCTGCAACTGGCGCAGGTGCAGGAGCAGGAGCCGCAACTGGTGCTGGCGCTGGAGTAACTAACGGCGCTGCAGGCTGTGCGGCCAGTCCATTGCGGTCGATGTAGTCGAGTACGTCTTCGCGAGTTATGCGTCCACCAGGACCAGTGCCTTGCAATGCATCAATGTTGATGCCGTGATCATTTACTAATCGACGAACAACTGGCGAAAGCAACTTGTTTGATTGCGCAACTGGAACTGGTGCAGGAGCAGCAACTGGAGCAGGTGCAGGCGCTGGAGTTGGTGCTGCAACTGGTGCAGGTGCAGGTGTTACAACCGGTGCAGGTGCAGGTGCAGGTGCTGGAGCAGGAGCTGGAGCCGGTGCAGGAGTCGCAACTGGTGCTGCTGCAGGAGCAGCACCTGCACCACCAACCACCGCAATCACCGTTCCAACTGCAACTGTCTCACCTTCTGCAACTCGAATCTCCGTCAACACTCCAGCAATTGGCGAGGGCACTTCGGTATCAACTTTGTCTGTAGAAACTTCGAACAATGGCTCGTCGGCAGCAATGGTGTCGCCAACTTTTTTGAACCAACGCGTAATCGTTCCTTCGGTGACCGTTTCTCCAAGTTGTGGAAGTGTGATCTCAGCCATGATGCTCCTGTGTTCGAACGATTAACCGTTGATGCTGCGACCCGTAAGGGACAGCACTGTTTCTCCAAATGTTTCAGACAGTGATGGGTGCGGCTGAATGAATTCTGCAATTTCATCAACTGTTGCTTCCCAGTTCACCGCCAAGTAGCCACCCGACAATTGTTCGGTAACCCACGGACCAACCATGTGCACACCAAGTACTTGGCCAGGAGTTCCATCAGCGTTCTTTTTCGCGATGATTTTCACTAAGCCGTCGGTTTCGCCAAGAATCATTGCTCGACTGTTTGAACGGAATGCGTGCTTCGCAACCACAACATCGTGCCCTGCAGCAATTGCTGCCTCTTCAGAAGGACCAGCCCACGCAACTTCAGGGTGGCAATAAATTGCCCACGGAACACGGTCGTACATCACTGGGTACACCGCTTCACCGCGCATGTGCTTCACGGCAACAATTGCTTCCGAATACGCAACGTGTGCAAGTTGCGGAGTGTTCACGATGTCGCCAACGGCGTACACACCTGGTTCACCTGTTTGGCAAAATCCGTCGACATCAATAAACCCGCGGTCACTTACATGCACCGCAGTTCCTGCAAGTCCAAGCAACTCAGTAAATGGTTTGCGACCAACCGAAACCACTACGGCGTCAACTTCTAGTCTCTCGCCTTCGCCAAACAACACGGTGGTGCCAGTGCCTGTTGGCTCGTGACCATTTACTTTTACGCCGGTGCGAATGTCAATGTTCTTTTTCTTGAAACTCTTTTCAACAACGAACGCCAAGTCGGGGTCAAGTCCAGGAAGAATTTTTGGAAGTCCTTCAAGAATGGTTACTTGCGAACCAAGGTCGGCAAATGTCGATGCAAACTCACAACCAATTGCGCCACCGCCAATCACTGCAATGCGTTGTGGAATTTTGCTCAGCATTAGCACTTCATCAGAGGTCATGATCGGGCCGCCAGGTGTGAACCCAGGAATCGTTCGCGGAGTTGAACCTGCTGCAATCACAATGTTCTTGCCTTGGAGTTGCTGTGTGCTTCCATCAGCCAACTGCACGGTCACGGTTTTGTTCGGACCAAGTGAACCCGTACCCAACAAGTACGTAACTTTCTTAGTCTTGGTTAATCCCGTCAACCCTTTAACCAAACCATTCACAATGGTCTGCTTTCGGGTTTGAGCAACACCAAAATCAATTCCGTTTACCGTTGCATTAATTCCAAAATCTCCGGCGTGTTGCACGTGTCGATTTGCAGCTGCAGTCTCAAGGAATGCTTTCGCCGGAATACATCCACGATTCAAACATGTTCCGCCAATGGTGTCGCGCTCAATCAGCGCAACGGTCATTCCGGCAGAGGCAGCATAGAAAGCAGATGCGTAGCCACCAGGGCCGCCACCAATGACCACGAGATCAAATTGCTCAGCCGTACGCACCACCTCTTTCAATTGCTTGTGGATAACGATAACGGTTCAAGATTACGGTGTCGTAGCCCACTGTTCTTGTTGTCCTGCGCGAATGTAGGCAATGGTTGGCGTGCCTTCAGACACAGGAAATGCAACCGTGCAAATTGTCGGCTCGGCAAGTTTCGTTGTGGTGCATGGGGTACCCGAGCCATCCGCTAACGGTTGAGCCTCGCTGATCACGGCACCCACCAACATGCGCCAACCCGACAAGGCATCTGCACCTTCAACCCCTTGCATTGATACTTCAACAAGAGTTTGAGTTGCACTATTCGAAACGGAATTTACCGACACGGTCATGTCACCCAACAGAGCCGAATCTCCGAGTTGCAGGAGTTCCACTTTCGCTCCGTCGCCTGTGGTTTGCCACAGTTTGAATAAGCCCGCACCAAGGATCAACACTCCACAGAACAACGCCCACATAATTAGTTTTCGGGTACTCATATGTACGTCAGCCTAGGATGAATTACGTCATGGGACTCAAGGATGCTTTCAATTCAAAAGTAAAACCAATGCGCGAACTTGACGCTGAACGCCTTGTTGATCGTTTTGCCGAATTGCGTCTTCAACCAATTGGCGAATTAGAAGCACGCGACCGCTCAAAAGTCTGCGGCGAAGTAAAGCGCATGACCATTAGACCTCGATCAGGAATTCCATCAACCGAAATAGTGATCAATGATGGAACCGGCGATGCAACGGTCATCTTCAGCGGTCGTCGCCACGTCGCCGGAATTGAACATGGTCATTGCATAGTCGTTGAGGGCGTGGCGTTTGCAGATGCCAACCGTTTGGTATTCCTCAATCCTGCATACTCGCTACTGCCAATGGGCGATCACTGAATTAGCCAATCAGAATTTGCTGCACTGCAGCTTCGGCATCTTCAGTAATGAGTGCCATCACTTCGTCACCAGCACGCAACACCATTTCTGGCGTTGGCATCAACACTCGGCTGTCGCGAACAATTGCCACAACGCTTGCACTGCGTGGCATGTGCAAGTCGCCAAGCGCCTTGTCACATGCTGGTGAATTATCTGCAAGTGTCACTTCAACGAGTTCGGCTTTGCCGCCCTTCAACTGCATGAGGCGAACCAGGTTTCCGACCGCAACAGCTTCTTGCACAAGGCTGGTAATGAGATGAGGTGTTGATACCGAAACATCAACGCCCCACATGTCATTGAACATCCAGTAGTTGTTTGGGTTATTGACGCGAGCGATCACTCGGGGCACGCCAAACTCTTGCTTCGCCAATAACGAAACAACCAGGTTGTCTTCATCATCACCTGTAACGGATGCAACTACATCGGCCATGGTTACTCCGGCAGCCGCAAGCACAGCAACGTCGCACGCATCACCACGGTGCCACTTCAATTTTCCTGACGATTCGTTTTCTGCATATTCAGCAACTACTGAACGATCATTTTCAATAATGGTTACTTCATGCCCAGCAGATACCAGCTGCTCTGCGGTAAATCGACCAACGCTTCCACCACCTGCAACAACAACTTTCACGACTAGTGACCCTTTCCGCTTGTTGATGCAAGTGATGCATCAAAGGTTTCCAGCGACTTCACTTCAACTGCCACATAAGCGACATCACCTTCTTGGATCACTGTGTCTGAACCCGGAATCATGGCAGCGCCTAGTCGGCGAACAGAAACGATTCGGGCAGTCGCACTGTCTAGCGACAGCACACGAGTTCCGACCATAGATTTCGGAAGTTCTCGCTCCACAAGCACCACCTTTGCACTTGGGTCAGTCCATTCAACTGCAGGCAACTCTGGAAGGATGCGACGCAAAATTCGTTCCGATGTCCACTTCACTGTTGCAACCGTGGCTATTCCGAGTCGTTCGTAAATTTCTGCGCGCTTCGGGTCATAGATCCGAGCTACAACTCGTTCGATACCAAATTCTTCACGCGCAACGCGAGCAATCAAAATGTTGGAGTTATCACCATTAGTAACTGCAGCAAGTGCGCCTGCTTTTTGAATGCCGGCTTCAATCAAAATTTCACGGTCAAATCCAATTCCTGCAATTTTCTGACCACTGAATGATTCACCCAGTCGCGAGAACGCTTCAGACTTACGGTCAACAACGGCGACCGTATGGCCGGCAGCAACGAGTTCCCGACCGAGCGTCGAGCCAACTCGCCCGCATCCGACAATTACGACGTGCACTGTTCTCTCCCTTATGGCATGGGCGAAAAACGCCTGAAATGCCTATGTAGTACTGCGAGTATCCAGCGTAGGCGGTCAGCACACCTGGCTGGTAGTCAATGTGGCAGGCTTCTAGTCGCATATGGCTACCAACAATCAAAACTCAAGCTGGTTAAAACGAGTTGTCATCGGCGCGCCGATTGCAACCTCGGAGGACTCCCACCAGCGACTATCAAAAAAAGTTGCTCTCCCTGTTTTTGCCAGTGATGCAATTTCATCCACCGCATATGCGACTCAAGAAATTCTGATTGTCTTTTTGTCACTTGCTGCTGTGGGAACAGCTGCGTACAGCAGGTTGGTGCCAATTTCATTGATGGTTATTGGACTACTTGCAATTGTTGTCTTCAGCTATCGCCAAACTATTTTTGCCTACCCAACAGGTGGCGGCTCATACGTAGTTTCCAGAGAAAACCTCGGAAAATATCCTTCGCTTGTTGCTGGCGGATCCATGCTTACCGACTACATCCTTACTGTTGCGGTTTCGGTTTCTGGAGGTGTTGCAGCAATTATTTCGGCATTTAGCCACCTTGCGCCATATCGCGTTCATATGGCAGTTGGATTCGTTTTGCTCATCACTCTTGCCAACCTTCGAGGGCTCAAAGAATCTGGATCGCTATTTGCTCCGCCCACATATCTCTACATCCTTTGCCTTTTCGGGCTAATCATTTACGGTCTGTTTCGAGTTTTTGTTCAAGACTTAGGACCCATTCCACACACTGAACCATTCGAAAATGAGCTACTTAGTGGAACAAATTCCGTGACATTGTTCTTCTTCCTCAAGGCATTCTCTTCGGGAGCTGTTGCACTCACCGGAGTTGAAGCTGTTGCCGACGGAGTTCCTGCATTTAAGAAATCTGAATCCAAAAATGCATCACGAGTGCTGATCTGGATGGCTGCAATTCTCGGCTCAAGTTTCTTTGGCCTGAGCATCCTCGCCCAACACATTAAGCCACTCGCCGACGAAGAAGGAGAAATTTCGCAAACTGTTCTTGCTCAAATGGCTGAGCATGTTTACGGTGGCAGAAATATTTTCTTTTTTGTCACACAATTTGCAACATTTGGAATTTTGATTCTTGCCGCCAATACTGCATACGCAGACTTCCCGCGACTTTCATCAATCATCGCAAAAGACAACTACATGCCTCGCCAGTTCATGAATCGTGGCGACCGCTTAGTTTTTTCTAACGGAGTGATATTCCTTGGACTCGCCTCTATCGCTCTCATTGTTGTGTTTAGTGGACAAGTAACTCTGCTAATTCCGCTCTATGCAGTAGGCGTGTTTACGGGCTTCACGTTGAGCCAAACAGGAATGGCTGTTCGAAACTACAAACTGAGAGAGCCTGGTTGGCTGTTTAAAACAATCGTTTCTGGTTTCGGTGCAACTACAACTGCATTTGTAGCCGGAATTGTCGTGGTAGTGAAGTTCACCGATGGAGCATGGATACCTGCAGTCGTTATTCCCGTACTCGTTCTTTCTTTTAATGGGGTGAACAAGCACTACACAAGAGTGCGGTCATTCCTGCAACCAGCAGATGGTTATGTTGCTCCTTTCCGAACACACACAGTCGTCGTGCTCGTGGGCTCAGTAAACCAAGGTGTATTGCAAGCAGTCCGCTACGCCGAGAGCCTTCGCCCCGACAGACTCCTTGCGCTTTCTGTCATTGAAAGCTCTGACGATCGCCAACGACTACAGGACCAATGGGATCAGCACGGTCTTACGATCGATCTAGACACCGTTGTTTCTGAGTACCGCGACCTCACAGAACCGATTCTCAATCGCATCAACGAGATTGACGATTTGGACAGTGACGACATAATCACCGTGATCATTCCAGAATTCGTCACCAGCATTCGTTCACAGTGGCTGCACAACCAGTCGGCACTTTCCATCAAGGCGCGCCTCTTGTTCCGTCCAAATACCGTGGTTACTTCAGTTCCAATCGTCATTCGGTAATTGGCGCACAACCTCGCCAGAGGGGTCAAAGCGTCATAAGGTAAGGGCATGAAGATTGTTGTCTCAGGAGCAAGTGGTCTAATCGGTACGCAACTCGTTGCCAAGCTTTCACAAAGTGGGCACGAAGTAGTTCGTCTCGTTCGCAGGTCGCCAAAGTTGGGCGAAATTCAATGGAATCCAAAATCAGGAACTCTTGACGCTGCAGCGCTTGAAGGTGCTGACGCAGTCATTCACTTGTCTGGCGCCGGCATTGGAGACAAGCGTTGGTCAACCTCTTACCGCAAAGAAATTCTTGATAGTCGAACGGACACAACAGCTCTTCTTGCAAAAACCATCGCATCACTCACTCGCAAGCCTTCAGTGTTTCTTTCAGGTTCCGCTATCGGAATTTATGGAGCGCGTAATGACGAGCAACTCACCGAAGTCAGCACGCATGGAATCGGATTTCTCGCCGAAGTGTGCGAACAGTGGGAGGCTGCAGCAAAGCCGGCAGTTGATGCAGGAGTTCGCACGGTGTATTTGCGGACCGGAATTGTTCTCTCGCCAAAAGGTGGAGCACTCAAGAAATTGCTGCCACTTTTCAAGCTCGGAGTAGGCGGAAAATTTGGCAACGGCAAGCAATGGCAAAGCTGGATATCTATCGATGATGAAATTGGCGCAATTGAACACCTGCTTACTGCAAATGTCAGCGGAGCGGTCAATCTCACTGCGCCAAACCCGGTGACAAATGCGGAATTTACAAAAGTGCTTGCATCAGTTCTGAAGCGTCCGGCCATTGTGCCAGTACCTACGTTTGCACCGAAGATTGTGCTTGGCGGCGAACTTGCAGATGCACTGCTGTTTACTGGCCAGCGAGTAATTCCAGCGGCGCTGAATGCGAGTGGCTACTCGTTTAAGCACTCCACGCTAGAAAGTGCGCTGCGCTCACTACTCTCTAAGTAATGTCCCTTCCATCACAATGTGACGTCGTAATCGTCGGCGCAGGGCTTGCAGGGCTTTCAGCAGCACGCGAGATTCAGCGACACGGGCTTTCTGTCATTGTGCTCGAAGCCAGTGATGCGGTTGGTGGAAGAGTTCGCACCGACATCGTGGATGGTTTTCAACTAGACCGCGGTTTCCAAGTGATGCTCACTGCATACCCCGAACTGCAGTCGCAAGTCGACATGCGCGCACTTGATCTTCGACCATTTGACCCTGGTGCTCTTGTGTGGCGAAACGGCAAAGGACACGCTGTTTCCGACCCTTTTCGCAAACCTCAAACCCTTGCCACAACCGCCTTTGCCCCAATTGGAAGCGTGTTCGACAAGGCAAGAATTGTGGTGTTGCGCGCTCGAGTTATGCGCCGCAAGCCTGCGGCTCTCCTCGGTGGACAAGATGTTTCTACTGATGTAGCACTTCGAGCATTTGGTTTCTCTACCAAAATCATCAATCGATTTTTCAGGCCGCTTTTTGGCGGGATACAACTCGATCCACATCTCGCAACGTCGCGACGTATGTTCGACGTGATTTTTCGATCACTGAGTGAAGGACAAAGCGTGTTGCCATCGCGTGGCATGCACGCACTCCCCTTGCAAATGGCAAGCAGGCTTTCCGAAGGAACAATCCACCTCAACACCCGTGTGAGCACGGTTGATGGTGCAAAGGTCACGCTTGAATCCGGTGAAAACATCACAACGCGCGCAGTTGTCGTCGCCACAGACGGACCAACTGCCTCTTCGCTGCTTGGTATTCCAATAGTTGAATCGCGAAAAGTTGGTTGTGTCTACTTTTCGGCAGATGCTCCCCCAACAAAAGAAAAATACGTAGTTCTGGATGGCACCGGGAACGGACCTGTTCTGAATGTCGCAGTAATCAGCAACGTTGCGCCATCGTATGCGCCTGCAGATAAACACCTCATTGTTGCGGCACTTCCTGGAGTTACCGATGGCGACTTAGAAGCAATGAGCCGCAAACAACTTCGTTCATGGTGGGGGCCACAAGTAGATGACTGGAAGCATTTACGCACCTACATCATCGAGCACGGCGGACCAGTTCAGAAACCACCGTTTTCGCCTAGGCAACGCGTCGATCTTGGCAATGGACTATTCGTTTGTGGTGACCACAGAGATACAGGTTCAATCCAAGGTGCGATGTTTTCTGGACGACGCTGTGGTGAAGCTGTCGTTCAGTCTCTCGCCTAGCCTGAGGGCATGACCCACGACGCAAAAAACAAAATCGTTTCTGTTGAACGCTTCATTCCTGCAGCTCCGGGGCTCATATTTGAGTTACTCGCCGACCCACGTCAACACTGCAAGTTTGACGGTTCAGGAAGTGTGAAGGCGGCACGAGTGTCTGCCCCATCTCGATTGTCGCTTGGTGCAGAGTTTTCGATGGATATGAAAATTGCAGTGCCCTACAAAATGACTAACACTGTTGTGGAATTTGAAGAAAATCAGCAAATCGGATGGAGACATTTTGGCGGTCATATCTGGCGTTACATCCTTGAACCCGTTGATGGTGGAACGAAACTTACAGAACAGTTTGATTACAAAAACAACAAATCTCCACTGATGCTCAAAATCATGCGATCCATTGCGAACAATGAAAAATCAATGATCAAAACTCTTGAAAACATTGAGAAACACTTCGCTTCATAACTATGGCTGTTTTGCTTCCCCAAGGATTTCGTGCTCACGTAACAAACGTGGGTATTAAAGACTCCACAGACGATTTCACGCTTGTCGTAGCCGACACGGTGTGTTCTGCTGCTGGCATGTTTACGCAAAGTCGCTTTGCCGGCCCCAGTGTTGTCGTCAGTCGCGAACACATTGCCAGCCACAAAGCCAAAGCAGTAGTTGTCATATCGAAGAATGCCAACGTCGCTACTGGCGAGTTAGGAATGAGTAATGCCCGCGAAGTAGTCGCAGGGGTTTCATCTGCATTGGGCTGCGATTCGCACGACGTATTGATTGCATCGACAGGAGTTATCGGCCGTCAATACCCAATGGACAAAGTTCGTGCAGGACTTGCCGCACTTCCTGCGCAACCACAGGGCACGTCAGCTGACGACGTTGCCCGCGGAATCATGACCACCGATACGGTCAGCAAAGTCGCCGAATGCGTTGTGGCTGGGTCAAGCGCACGCGTGGTTGGTGTTGCAAAAGGTGTTGGAATGATCGAGCCAAACATGGCAACGCTCATCACCATGATGTTTACCGATGCCGATATTGCACCGAGTGAATTGAATGGCGTTTTCCAACGCGTCATTTCAAAAACGTTTAATTGCGTTTCAGTAGACACCGATACCTCAACAAGCGACACGGCAATTGTGCTTGCAAGCGGCGCTGCAGGAAGTGTTGACATCGCAGCATTTGAATCTGCGCTTTATGAAGTTGCGCTGTCACTCACCAAGCAAGTTGCCCGCGACGGCGAAGGCGCGGAGAAACTGATTGAAGTCCATGTCGACAATGCCCGTGACTACGAACAGGCGAAGACGATTGCCAAGGCCATCGTTAACTCTCCTCTTGTGAAGACCGCTGTGCATGGCGCCGACCCAAACTGGGGTCGCGTGGCAATGGCAATTGGCAAGTGCAGTCACTACACCGATGTAAACCAAGAGCAAGTGGTCATTCGCTTTGGTAACCAAGAGGTGTACCCAACGCAGGTAAACGACCAAGGCCTAAACGAACTCAGCGCATACATGAAGGGCGCCGATGTTCGAATTCACGTGAGTTTGAATACTGGTTCTTCTGAAGCGACCGTGTGGGGCTGCGACCTCACCGATGGCTACGTGCGCATCAACGCCGACTACACCACCTGATTATTTCGTCAATGGCTCAAGCCACGTGAGCAACGCCTCGCGGTAATGCAACAAAGATTTGTATTTTGCAACATCATCGGGCAACCGCTTCACCAATGAAAACAGTGTTGCCGTCACATCTTTTCCACGAGCAACATATTCCGTAATTGGTTGCTGATACGTGCGAATGGTGAACATCGAACCGCCGGTTTGTGGCAGTGCGCGAAGCGTTTGTCGCTCCATTCGAATCCATAATTGTGTTGGGTCTTGCACCAAAGGCTTGCTTGGTGCAACAGGTTGGAACAACGCGCAATGATCTTCGATAGTCCAATTCGATCGCACCATTGGTTGGTCAGCGCGCAACCTCGGCAGCGTTGTGTCAACGGCTTTTCCAACGTGCTCTGCGTATTGCGGAACTGGCGCATGCACAGCCATCATGCTGCTACCCAGTTTTGTTTGAATGCTCCAACGACTTGGCGAGCACACCACACCAGCAACAACCACCAATTGCTGTTCGCCACCCTCAACGCTCTTTGGCTGCATCACCACGATGTCGTCGGCAACAAGTAACGAGGCCTCGACCAAAGCATCAATTCCCCGTGCATGCAATGGCACATCACAGAACTCGGCGATAAGCAGTGCTGCTTCTTCTGCTGCGTCGCCTCCACCATCAAGCAAACCAACAACTTCGTCTCGTCGACTGCGCAACAGCTCGCGCTTCATTGCAATGGTCGGCGCAGTTTCTTCATCACTTGGCAGCCATTGAGCAACTTCCAACGGCTTCGTTCCCATGCGATTACGAAACTGATCTCCAACTTCAATTGGCAATATTTCTTCGGGGATCGCTAAAGCACGAAACGTAGAAACGTCGGCGTTGGGCAACTGATCACATGGCGTAAATGGATGTTGATGCAGAACGTGGTTCATTGCCACGCTGCTCGCTACATCACTTAGGCGGCATACGAATGCCGCCGTCGACGCGAATCGTCTCGGCATTCATGTAACTGTTGGTGATGGTTTCAACAACCATTGATGCAAGCTCTTCTGGATATCCAAGACGTTGTGGGAAGAGCACACCCTTTTGCAAGTTCTGCTTGAACTGCTCGCTGTTTTCACCTTCACCATAAATCGGTGTATCAATCAATCCTGGAGCAACGGTGTTCACGCGAATACCGATTGCTGAAAGATCGCGAGCGATTGGCAAGGTCATGCCCACAACTCCACCCTTCGAAGCTGAATATGAAGCTTGACCAATTTGACCATCAAATGCTGCAACTGAAGCCATGTTGCAAATTGCACCACGTTCTCCGTTGGCAAGTGGCTCGTTAGTGCTCATTGCGGTTCCAACAATGCGAATGCAATCGAATGTGCCAACCAAGTTGATGGCTACAACTTTCTTAAATGCATCCAAGTTGGCTGCCGACTCGTACGAGCCATCCTTGCCCACCGTGCGTTGCGCCCAGCCGATTCCGGCCGAGTTCACTAGGGCGCGAATTGGACCCATCGACTTCGCCATCTCGGTGGCATTGATGATGTCCTGAGTATTGGTGACATCAACTTTGCAATATGCGCCGCCAACTTCCTTGGCCAATGCATTGCCTTTTTCTTCTTGAATGTCGGCGATAACTACTTTTGCACCACGCTTGTCCAGCAAGCGAACGCATGCCTCACC
>CANKVI010000015.1 GCA_947487095.1 Acidimicrobiaceae bacterium
AGATAACGACACCGTCTTGTCGTGCCCAGCCGGAGATGCCGAAGCGCTCGCAGCATCAATTCGTCGTGGTCTCAATGATGCAGAGTTGCGCAATCGCATCGGAGCAGCAGGACGAACACGTGTCGTTGAACGTTGGAGTTGGAAGCATTGTGCGCAACTCACCGTGGATCAATATCGAGAAGTGCTGAGCATGCCCCACAACATGGAAAAGCTTCGTAAACGGGATGCCAAATAGCCAATGTTGACCGTACGTTTTGACAAATTGCCCGTTGGCCCAGGTTCGATGTTTTTGGATGCCGGCGCAGGTTTTGGACGACACGCATTTGAAGCTGCACGCCGCGGGGCACGCGTTGTGGCACTTGACTACGCAGAAGAAGAGACCACAGTCACTCGCGCAACATTTGCTGCAATGTTTGAAGCCGGCGAAATCAAGTCAGAGAATCTGGTTGCCGTGCTTCGCGGCGACGCCACTCGCCTTCCGTTTGCGGACAACACGTTTGACTGCATCGTGACGTCTGAAGTACTCGAACATATTCAAAACGATGTTGCAGCACTGCACGAGCTTTCTCGTGTACTGAAGCCAGGTGGCGTTCTTGCCGCAACCGTGCCTTCATGGTTTCCTGAAAAGATCAACTGGATGTTGTCAGATGAATATCACGCACCGTTTGTGCAAGGTGGCCACGTGCGCATTTATTCGGGTACCGAACTAAAAGCCAAACTTCGCGCAGCCGGACTCGTGGTTCAAGACGAGCACCGCGCTCACGGTTTGCACTCTCCGTATTGGTGGCTTCGTTGTGCTGTAGGTCCTGCGCGAGAGGACAACAAGTTCGTGAATGCATATAAGAAGTTTTTGGAGTGGGACATAGTTTCTGCCCCAGCGCTTACGCGAACGCTAGAAAAAGTGTTGGCACCTGCACTTGGTAAGAGCTACATCGTGTATTCGCAAAAGCCTGGACGCGCGTCGTGATTTTTCCAGGTCAATCCAACGATGAACTTGTAGACATCATCACCACCGACGAACTTGTAGCAACCGCGAACACCATCGCTGCGTTACAACTTCCAAATGGAATGATCCCGTGGTTTCCAAACGGCCACTGCGACCCATGGAACCACGTTGAAACTGCAATGGCACTTGACGTCATGGGCATGCACGATGAAGCACGCCGAGCCTATGCATGGCTCGCCAACATTCAACGTCCAGACGGCAGTTGGCACAACTACTACATGCCAGACGGTTCACTTGAAGACGCCAAGCTCGATACAAACGTATGCGCCTACATTGCAACTGGCATTTGGCATCACTACCTCGTCACTTCGGACGAAGCATTCATTCGCGTCATGTGGCCAACGGTAAAACGTGCTCTCACATGGGTGCTTGGCATGCGCAAAGATGACGGAACTATTTTGTGGGCATGCGAAGTGGATTCGCTTCCGTGGAACTATTCCTTGCTCACCGGATCTTCATCCATTCGACATGCGCTTCATTCGGGAGCAAACATCGGGGCCATCATTGGCGAAAGCCAGCCAGAATGGCGCGCAGCAGCCGACACCATTGACCACCTCATTGGCACCGATCAGACCGTTTTTGAGCCAAAACTGCGCTGGGCAATGGACTGGTATTACCCCGTCCTTACTGGCGCAACCATTGGCGCAGAAGCAAAGACCCGATTGCTCAATCGATGGGACGAGTTCATCATTGATGGCCGCGGTGTGCGTTGCGTAAACGACGAAGACTGGGTGACCGCAGCAGAAACCGCCGAATGCTCACTCGCACACGCTGCAGCAGGAGAAATTGATAAAGCAAAAGAGTTGCTGTCATGGACGCGCGCGCACCGCAACGAGGATGGCTCATATTTCACCGGAATTGTGTACCCAGGCAGAATTGTGTTTCCAGCAGACGAACGAAGTGCTTACACCGCTGCCGCTGTGATTCTTGCTGCAGATGCAATTTCGCAAGCAACACCTGCGAGCAAATTGTTTCTCAGCAGCACCGTGTTTGACTGATTAGTTAATTCACTCGTTGCAAAATGCGTAACGAACCAGTGCACGAGGTTTCAACAAACTTTCCTGAGTTGATTGCTGCTAGATAAATCTCCTCGTATGGTGCCTGTCCACCAAGTGCAGGGTCGCTAAACACGTCATGAATGGCCAGCGTGCCGCCAACTGCAACATGTGGTGTCCACGACACATAGTCAGTGCGCGCTACATCGCGACCATGTCCACCATCAATAAACAACATGCCGATTGGTTCGTTCCACGAACCAGCAATGACTGGCGAGTCGCCAACGACAGCTTTCACCACCGAAACTAAATTTGCGCGCTGCATCGTGTGCTCAAAATGAGGAAGCGTGTTCAGTCGGCCAGTTGCCGGATCGACCAAAGTTTGGTCATGCCATTCCCAACCCGGCTGATTTTCCTCAGATCCGCCATGGTGGTCAACTGCATACAAAACTGTGTTTGATCGTCGTGCAGCCTCACCAAACCACACCGTGCTTCTGCCGCAATACGAACCAATCTCCACAAATGGCAGATTTGGGCAATCTGCTCCAGCACGCAAGGCTGCGGTAAACAGCGAATCACCTTCGTTTTCGGGCATAAAACCCGTGGTGCTCAATGCAATTTCTCGCAGAACGCCACTCAACTGTGTCACAACATTTCACGCTACAACAGTTCAACACGTGGTCTCTTTACTGGCAACATAGAGGCATGGCTTCCCCCCTTCAAGACCTTGTCACCCTGCTCGACCTCGAGGCAATTGAGGTCAACATCTTTCGCGGACAATCACCGGACGAAAATCGACAACGAGCTTTCGGTGGACAAGTAGCTGGCCAAGCTCTCGTTGCTGCATCGCGCACAATTGACGAACCAGGACGACATGTGCACTCGTTGCACGCGTACTTTCTTCGCGCGGGCGACCCTGGCGTACCAATCTTGTATGAAGTAGATCGCATTCGCGATGGCAAGAGTTTCTCAACACGACGTGTTGTCGCTATTCAGCACGGCAAAGACATTTTCAATCTGCACGCCAGCTTCCAAAAACAGGAAGAAGGCTTGGAGCATCAAATCTCCATGATGGAGGGCACGCCAGAGCCAGAATCACTCCCCGATTTCAAAACTCGAATGGAGCCGTACAAAGAAAAACTCGGCGAATGGTACGACAGGCCGCGTCCAATTGACCAGCGTTATGTTGACGGCGACCCATTCCGCCGCAAGGGAAATCCGCTGCCAGGCCAACGCGTGTGGATTCGTGCCGACGGCACCTTGCCCGACGACAATGTGTTGCACGCGTGCATTGTTACTTACGCCAGCGACATGACCTTGCTCGATACCGCGTTGCTACCTCACGGGTTGGCATGGACCGATGGTTCAGTACAAATGGCCAGCCTCGACCACGCCATGTGGTTCCATCGACCATTCCGCGCCGACGAATGGCTGTTGTATCAGCAGTCGTCAATTTCCACATCTGGGTCGCGCGGACTTGCTCAAGGCAACATCTTCACCAAAGACGGCAAGCTCGTAGTCACCGTGGTGCAAGAGGGACTGACCCGTCTCGCTAAATAGTTAGCGACGACCCTCCATAAACATGCCGCGGAGGGCGGAGAAGTTTTCGACGCAGTGACCTGCACCTAAAACCACAGCCTCAAGCGGCTGATCGCTCATATTCACCGGCACTCGAGTATCGCGCTCGATGCGCTGGGCCAACCCGCGCAACAATGCGCCACCGCCAACCAAATACATACCCCGAGTGAGGAAGTCTTGCGACAACTCTGGCGGCGCCACGGCCAAACAACGAACCACTGAGGCCACCATTTGTGCAACGACGTCTTCAATGGCCTCGCGAATTTCCTGTGCAGTCAAAATAACTGTCTTTGGCAATCCACTCACCAAGTCGCGGCCACGTACTTCCGCGTCACGATCCTCTGCAGTTGCAATTGCGCTACCGATGCTCATTTTGATTTCTTCTGCAGTTCGCTCGCCAATTGCTAATCCGTGTTCGCGACGCACATGACTTTGAATGGCGGCGTCAATATCAAAACTTCCAACGCGAACTGCTTCAAGCGCGACAATCCCGCCAAGCGAAATAACTGCAGTTTCAGTTGTTCCACCACCAATGTCAATCACCATATTGCCAACAGGTTCGTTAATCGGAAGGTCAGCACCAATTGCTGCAGCCATAGGTTGTTCCAACAACTGTGCATCAGCAGCACCAGCGCGACGTGTTGCATCGGTTACTGCGCGACGCTCAACTTCAGTAATTGCTGATGGCACACAGATCAAAACCTTTGGCCGAGAAAAACGCGATACGCCTGCACGTTGCAAGAGCAGTCGAATCATCTTTTCTGTAATTTCAAAGTCGGTAATTGCACCGCCACGCAGCGGTCGTACAGCAACGATGTAACCCGGTGTTCGGCCGATCATTCCCCATGCTTCTTGGCCTGTTGCCAGCACTTCTCCCGTTTTGCGATTAACCGCAATAACTGAAGGCTCGTTGATCACAATGCCCCTGCCCTGCATGTACACCAAGGTGTTTGCAGTGCCAAGGTCGATGGCTAAGTCACGTGCCATATTGAGTTACCGCCTCTGTTGCCGATCGCGCGATTCCTGTAATTGCTGGCGCAAATGCGCCCGCGAATCATCAGAAAGTGCGTCTAAGTGCCTATGAAAAGCTGCCATTCCGTTGTTCTTATTCACTCGCTGACCTTCTTGCCACACCAAGTACGCAAGTGTTAACGCTGAAACGACAGAAATTGCTAAAAACAAAATCGTGAGTGGCGCCATTGCGATCATGAAAGTGATTTCGATTTCTTCATCTCGTCAATTGTCGTAATGTGTTGTGCACTTCGCGCCCAATCACCACTATCGCCCCACGACTCATGTTTCCAAATTGGAACAGTTGACTTCAATGCATCAATTCCAAATCGTGCTGCTTCAAATGCTGCAGGCCGATGTGGTGACGACACCACTACTAACACCGATGATTCGGTGAGTTGCAATTCACCAATGCGATGCAACAGAGCCACACGACCAATGTCTGACCATTGCCGGCGCATCTCTTCAACAATGGCAACGCACTTTGGCACGACTTCTTCTTCATACGCTTCATAGGTAAGCGTGCGAACATCAGTGCGACCATCTGAATGGTCGCGCACTGTTCCGGAAAACACCACAACCGCACCACAACTTGGCAATAGCGCCCAGTCGTATGCTGCCCCTACCTGCAAAGGCTGCTCAGTGAGCTCAATCCATGTGTCGCCGTTATGGAGATTTCGGCGTTCGGTCACAGGTTCAGCGTACCCGAGGTGGGCGACGTGCCTTGTGAAGTTGACATGACTAACCTTCGCCTCGTGTCGAACAACCACCACGATGATGAACACTCGGAAAATTCCGATCCATCGGGTGAAGTTATTTTCAACGCGCCACTTCCACCGTACGAAAGGCGGTGGCGACACCCCAGCGAAGTCGCAGAACAGGTGCAACTTTCAACACCAGAGCCACAGCTTCCGTCGCGCACAGTCCGCTCGATCGCGTCTTATGCAGCAGTCACCAGTTTCGCCGTCTCCCTCGTGTTGCTCTGGGTGGTTACCCCTCGCTCTAACACTTGGGCTCCCGAAGCGACCAAACGAACTGTCCTCGCGACAACCCAGCGGCAGTCCACGCGAACACCCCTTGCTCTTGGAACCATGTCTTCAGATGACGATTTTGTGATTCCACTTACTTCAACTGGGTACTTCGTTGGCAGTGGAAATGGACTTTTGCAAAATGATGAGATTGAAGCTCAGTTCATAGACGGAACCACCGTGTTACTGCGCGTTCTTGAAGTGGACTCCAGCACTGGAATTGCCTGGTTGCACTCTGTTGATTCGTCTACTCACCGGTTCACCAACCTTGCGCAAAACCTCACACCGCCTTCAACTGCGTTAAGTGAAATGAGGCAAGGTCAGCGTTTGTTTATCGCTTCTCCTTCCGAAGGAATGAGCGACGCACGAATTGCAATTTCATCTGCACATTCATCTCAGCGCAATTTGTGGCCAATTGACTTCTTTCTGCACGACCATTGCCGTGGAGCCGCTCTCGATTCCTCGCAACAACTCATTGGTTGGTGCGTTGAGTTGAATGGTGCACATTGGGTGGTTCCCACTCGTCAATTGGTTGACGTGCTCCATAGGCTGGAAAGCAATGTCGGACAGCCCTAGCGAAAACCCTTTTTCGGGATTGCCATTCTTTGGCGATATGGCAAAGGCCATGAGTTCCCATGGCCCACTGCAATGGGATGTGGCGCGCCAAACGGCAATGATGACGGCACTTTCTGGCAATTCCACCGAGCCAAATGTTGACCCAGCAGCCAGAGTGGGCATCGAGCAATTGGTGCCGATTGCCGACCTTCATGTGCGCAACCACACAGGACTCGATACCGCTCCAGCTGGCAAGTTGCCTCACGTTGTTGTGGTGAATCGATCGATGTGGGTACATCACACACTTGAGTCGTACAAACAGTTGTTCAATGAACTTGCAACGTCGCTCAGTGGATCACCAATCATTCCAACAGACGCACTCGATGTGAACCAAGACGATCCAATGATAAACATGATGGCGTCGCTAAACAAAATGATGGCGCCAGCAATGATGGGAATGTCAGTAGGAACCATGGTTGGTCAACTGGCGCTTAAGTCATGTGGGCAATATGACTTACCGCTTCCGCGCGAACCGCGTGATCAAATGCTCATCGTTGCATCAAACGTTGACGGGTTTGCAAACGACTGGAGCATTCCCATCGACGACATGCGGCTGTGGGTGCTCATCCATGAACTCACCTCACACGCAGTGCTTTCATCTCCGCATATCCGCACTGCAGTAAGCGTTGCAATCAGTTCGTACATCGGCGGGTTCTCTCCGAATCCAAACGCACTCATGGAACGCCTCACCAATTTGGATCTGGGCACCAGTGACCCAATGGCCATGATGCAGAAATTTCTCACCGACCCCACCATCATTCTTGGAGCCGTGCGTTCTGCTTCGCAGGAAGCCCAAGCACCATCGCTGGACGCCATGATTGCGGCAATCATTGGCTACATCGACCATGCCGTCGACACCGTTTCGGCTTCATTGCTCGGTGGAAGTTCTCAAATTAGCGAGGCAGTTCGCCGTCGCAGAGTTGAGGCATCGCCGAGCGACACCTTTGTTGAACAGCTGCTTGGACTGCGTCTCACTCGCCAGCAAGTTGACCGCGGCCATTCGTTCGCAGCAGGAGTTGTGGAGCGTGCCGGCCACGAGGGACTCGCATCGTTGTTTAGCGCTGCGGGAAACTTGCCGACACCAAATGAATTAGACGCCCCTGGCTTGTGGCTTGCTCGCCTCAATATTGAGCAACGCGATATCAGTGAATAGCTAGTACTTAATGGCGTAGTACGCAGTGGCGATAGCCGCGTAAGCGCCAACGAATGCAAACCCCACCGCCCCACTGGGAACAAACAGCACAGCCAGCAATCCACCGGCAACCTGAAACAATTGATTTCGCGTTTCATATTGGGCAAACACTCGTGATCGGTTGGCGTCAGGTGCGTGCTGTTGCACGATTGAATCAAAAGCCAGTTTTCCAATTGCACCAAAACCATTTACAACTCCTGCGAGCACGATTCCCGCGGTGATGCTCCCGTTGAAGGCGGAAATGATTCCGGTTATGGCAATCACGCAAAGCGAACTCACCAGAATGCTGTGATGATTCAGTTTTCTCGTTAGCGACGCACCAATGGAATTAGCCAACAGAGTGCTGGCAGAACCAATTGCAAGTGCAAAGCCGAACCAAGCTAGTCCGGCCTTTTCATTGCGCAACCAGAACGCCAAGTGCAGCATCATGAAGCCACTCGTTGCTCGCAAGGACGACATCGCAACAGCAGCACGTCCGATTTCTGGTGTACTCATTTCTTCGCGTTCTGCGCGAGTTGCCTTGTTCCTCACAGCAGCAACATGGCGTGGCAACTTCAGAGTCATTGTTGCGGCAAGTACAAAGGCAATCGCCGACATCACAAGCGACAAATGGGTATCAATTCGCTGCAGTAGAACCGCAGGTCCGCCTGCTGCGAAACCAACAATTCCGGTGAGTCTGCCAAATTTTCCATTGGCCGACATCAGTTCGGCATCGTTATCTACCACTGTCGGCATCATTGCCGAGCGCGACACCTGATACACCTTGGCCAAAATCAACGAAGCAAATGCCAATGGAAAGAGCAATACGGACTGCAAATAGCGAGCCATAGCCAGCACGACGATTGCTCGCAAGATACCCACAATGAACACCGTCATTCTTCGACCACCTGGAACTCGGTCGAGGAATGGGCTGATGCCTTTTGACAACACCACAAATGGAGCAAAGCTGAATGCAAGAAAAAACAACACCTTGCTTCGAGCAGCATCTGGACTAATCGACAAAAACAGAGAATCTGCTAGAGAAACTGCAAGAGCTGCCTCACCCGCAACCATCATGATGTGAACGCGCGACAGGCGTTGTAATGGGGTAGTCAGTGTTGCTATGCAACAACTTTCTCATACTTGTAGCCCAACCCGCGGATTGTCGCCACACGTGTGGGCGCTGCTGGGTCTAACTCAACCTTTGAGCGAAGTCGTTTGATATGCACGTCCAGCGTCTTGGTGTCGCCGTAGTAGTCGGTTCCCCACACACGATCAATCAAAGTTTCGCGCGTGAGCACTCGCCCGGCGTTAGCCATAAGTACGTAAAGCAACTCAAATTCCTTCAACGGAAGTTTCGCAACTTCTCCACGCACCGTAACAATGTGTTGCTCTGGGTCAATGGACACATCGCCAATACTGACGGTTCCAATACCTACTTCTTCAATTTCGGTTGGCGTGAGCGAACTGCGACGTAGCGCTGCACGAATACGTGCAACCAGCTCGCGCAACCTGTATGGCTTCACGATGTAATCGTCTGCACCAACCTCGAGCCCAACGACAGTGTCGATTTCTGAACCCTTGGCCGACACCATGATGATGGGAACCTGGCTCTTTTTGCGAATCTCGCGACATACATCAGTTCCCGAAATTTTCGGCAACATCACATCGAGCAACACGATGTCTGCCTTCACGCCTTCAAACATGGCGAGCGCCTCTGCGCCATCTCGCGCAACGTGCACGCGGAAACCTTCGCGCTTTAGACCAATTTCTAGGGCCTCAATAAACGTCTCTTCATCCTCAACAAGGAAGACAACGGGAAGATCGGCCGACATTGGAACTTACGGCCTACGAATTTCGCCGGTGGCGTCAAGTCGAGCTTTGTGACGGGCTGCACCCTTTAACTCAGGCTTCCATCCAGTGACAATAAAGCGGGTACGTTCACCAACGTTTACCGCATGATCACCAATGCGCTCGTAAAAGCGAGCAACCATTGCCAGTTGCACTGCAACCTGCAAGTCAATCGCTTCTCGTGCATGAATCTCAAATATTTCTGCAATAAAACGGCGATGCAAACCGTCAAGGAATGAGTCCATGTCATCAATTGCTGCTGCCTTTGCGGCGTCATGGTCGTTGAACGCTTCCATGGTGGAAATGAACAGTTGTTGTGCTTGTTCGCTCATTTTGGCGATGAGATCACTGAGTTGAGGATCAATCTTGTGTCCATACATGCGACGGGAAGCTTTGCAAATATTTACGGCAAGATCAGCTGAGCGCTCTAGTTCTCCTGCAATTTTGATCATGGACACCAGTTCGCGAAGGTCGCCAGCAACCGGCGACTGCAACGCAAGTTCCTGAAAACACTTTTCTTCAATGTCAATTGCACGGGCATCAATTTCATCGTCGGCTTGCAGCAAATAGTCTGCACCTTCAAGATCGCTGTTCAGCAGCACTGCAGTCGCACGCGGAATGGCCTCAATAACCGACCTTCCGAGTGACATCACTTCTTGACGAATTTCTTCAATCTCTTTATGAAACGTACTGCGAAGTTCTTCCACGTGCCCAACCTATTCTCTCAGGGTTACGTTCAACCGAACTACAGATTACTACGAGGTAAACGAACTTAAGTTATCGCACTTGAGTGGCCACAACCCACTCATGCAACTTCTTCTGTGGGTCTCCAGACTCGGCAAACGTACCCACTCGTGTCCACGTGTTGTCGCTATTCAACGAGAAATGTGTTGACTCTTCGTCAAGCAAAAACCCAAGCACGGTGTCAAGCCACATGCGATGCTTTGGGTGTGTAAGAGGAGCAAGCACCTCTACTCGACCATCCAAGTTACGGCCCATCATGTCCGCTGAACCGATGAGATGCAGTGGCTCATTGTCCTCAAGTCCGTGTTCAAAACGATAAATGCGGGAATGCTCCAAGTATCGACCAAGTATTGATCGAACCGAGATGTTTTCCGACATTCCTGGCACGCCTGCGCGAATGCAACAAATTCCGCGCACAATCAAGTTGATTTTCACACCTGCAGCACTGGCTCGGTACAACGCCTCAATGATCTGTGGGTCTGAAATTGAATTCATCTTGAAGGATATTTTTCCAGCGTCACCAAATGTGGCTTCTTTATCGATGAGAGCAATTATTCGATTACGCAATTGCCGTGGAGCAACAAGCAGCGCTTCGTAATCAGGTTCTTGTGCATACCCAGTGAGAAAGTTAAATAGCTCAGTTGCGTCCGATCCGATTACGTCTTCACAGGTGAAAAAGCCGATGTCTTCGTACAAACGAGCAGTATTTGCGTTGTAGTTGCCCGTTCCAATGTGCACATAGCGACGCATCTTGTCCGGGTCGTTACGCACAACCAATACACATTTTGAATGAGTCTTCAGGCCAACCAGCCCATACGTCACATGCACCCCTGCGTATTCAAGTTCTTTTGCCCACGACACATTTCGTGCTTCATCGAATCGGGCTTTCAGCTCGAGCACTACTGCTACTTGCTTGCCCATTTCGGCAGCCAGAATCAAATACTTCGCAATTGCTGAGTCTCCCGTTGTGCGATACAGGGTCATCTTGATGGATTGAACTTGCGGGTCTGTCGCCGCTTGCTGAACGAAAGTTTCCACAGACGAGCTAAATGACTCGTGAGGATGATGCACGAGCAACTGGCGATCACGGATAACGGAGAAAATCGACCGCTCTCCTTCTTCAACGGCCTGCAGTCGTCCGGCGGTCAATGGCGGCCATGGCGCGTGGCGCAAATGTGCAATGTCCAGATTGGCGAACTGATTAAGCGCTGTGAGATCAACAAATGTTGCGTGGCGCGAAACATCTTCAGCGTCAATTTCAAGTTCGTCAATGAGCAGAGCAACCAGGTCGCTCGACATTGCTTCGGGAATTTCGAGTCGAACTGCCTTCCCAAACCGGCGACGACGCAATTCCATCTCTACGGCAACCAAAAGGTCATCGGCGTCTTCGTCATCCACCGAGAGGTCGGCATTTCGGGTAACGCGAAACGCATGGCACTGCACAATTTCCATTCCTGGGAACAGGCGTGGAAGGTTGGCGCTGACGATTTCTTCGATGCTCACAAATGTGAATGAATCTGGCAATTTGAAAAAGCGAGGGAAGGTTTGTGGAAGTTTTACTCGCGCAAAACGTTCTTCACCAGACTTTGGATCGCGCACCACGATGGCCAAGCTGAGCGCAAGGTTCGAAATGTATGGAAATGGATGCGCGGGGTCTACGGCAAGTGGTGTGAGAACTGGAAAGATCCGCGATTCAAACACCCCAGTGAGATGTTCGCGATCAGCTGCCGACAGCGTCTCCCAGGTGGAAATATGAATGTTGTTCTCTGCGAGTTGAGGAACAAGTTCTTCCATCCACACTCGTTCTTGCTGTGCAACAAGATTCTTTGCAATTTTGCGAATGTCATTTAACTGTTGCTCTGGAGTGCGTCCGTCTGGAGTTTTGGTCTTTACATCACCGGCAATTTGCCCTTTAAGTGCCGCAACGCGAATTTGAAAAAATTCATCTAAGTTGCTGCTGAAAATTGCAATAAAGCGACAACGCTCCAGCAACGGAATTCCAATATCGCTGGCAAGGGACAACACTCTTGCGTTGAAATCAAGCCAACTGAGCTCACGGTTGATAATTCGCGCGTCGATGCCTGAATCGTAAGAACCCGTTTGCTGGGCGATTCGGCTTTTGAAAAAGTTTCGCCAAGAAGTCATTGGCTGTTCACCAAAAGTTACTCGGCGTCGTTGTAGCCGAGTTCCCACTCAACGCTGATGCGCTCACGCTCAGCATCCCGGTTCACGCGCTCTTGATTGCGACGGAACTGTGGGTCGTTACGAGGCAACAGCACCAAACGGGCTAATACGCGGGCGCGGAACTCCTCTAGGAGGTTGGCGTCGCCATGGTCGCTGTAGACCTCCCAATGTGGCGATGCTGGGCCCAAATAGACGATTCGGGCATGTCCACGGGAGGGTTCGATGACTGCTGTTGCTTCTGACACAACCTTTACGATATCGCCAAAAGTGGGCTATGTTGAGGCCAACCCCATGAACAATTCAATTCGGTCTACCGAGTGGATGAACGAAGGCAACTGCAAGAATTTCCCTCCTGCGGTGTTCTTCCCAGCAGATGGTGCAGGCGTTGACCGCGCCCGTTTGATCTGCGCCAAGTGCCCTGTTGTTTCGCCTTGCTTGGAATATGCCCTTGCAGAACACATCGATCACGGTGTGTGGGGCGGATGCTCCGAACGCGAGAGACGTCGCATTGCTAAGCGTCGCCGCATCGAAGTGAGATCAGCCTCTCACTAAAGATTGCCCCAAAGTAGGCTCGTCACGTGGCTTCAGGGACAAACAGCAACAACATTGCTGCCCTCGATATTGGTACCAACAGTTTCCACATGGTTGTCGCAAAAGTTGTTGACCAAGGGTTTGAAGTCATTGCTCGGGAAAAGGAAAGCGTGCGCATTGGTCATGGCGCGGGCGAGATGAAAGAACTCTCCCCCGAAGCCATGGACCGTGGCATTGTCTGTTTAACCCGCATGCAACAAGTAGCCGCGTCATTGAATGCCGACATTGTTGCTGTTGCAACAAGTGCGGTACGCGAAGCAAAAAACAAAGGTGAATTCATTCGCCGAGCGCGTCGTGAATCCTTGATTGATATTCAGGTTATTTCTGGTGTTGAAGAGGCTCGCCTTATTCACCTTGGCGCTTTGCATGGTATTGGCCGACCAGAGTCAACAATGTTTTTATGCGATATCGGTGGTGGCTCCACAGAAGTGGTCATTGGAAATGACGACGAAGAAATGCTTGCACGCAGTTTCAAACTTGGGGCAGTGCGCCTCACCGACAGATTTTTTGTCACAGAAACATTGCACCCAAGTGCTGTTGGCAGTTGCAGGGCTTTCGCTCGCTCCACGCTGATGGTTATTCAGCCGGATATTGCCGAACTTGGCTACGAAATCGCCGTTGCATCATCGGGAACTGCTGAAACTGTGGCCCGAATCATTCATGCGCAGTCTGGTGAACCAGCACCAAAGACCATGAACCGTTACGAATTCACTCGCATTCAGGTGTCCGAGACGGTGAAGGCCCTTGCTGCATGCACCACGGTTGAAGAGCGACAAAAAAAGTTTGGTATTGACAAGAACCGTGCTCAGATCATTCTGGCTGGTGCAATCATTCTGGAAGCCATTTGCGATGTGTATGGAGTTGGCACCTTGATGTTTAGTGATTACGCGTTACGTGAGGGCGTGCTCATTGACACGCTTCGACGTCGCGGACTTGGTCCTCAATCGAATGACCACGACCCTGCGCTACA
>CANKVI010000016.1 GCA_947487095.1 Acidimicrobiaceae bacterium
GACTTTGTTCCATCTTCAAACCATCGAAGCCCTGCCATTGTTGAATCACCGAGCAGCAAGGCGTTGACTGGTTTAACTGGCGGAATTAAATTTTGGGACCCTCCAGTGGAGTCAGTTGAAATGGCCGCCTCTTGAGCAGCCTCGATTTCAGCGAGCTGCATTGCCCCTGCATCAATTTTTGGCGCAATTGCAAACAACACCACGACCGCAGAAATGCTGAGTGACATCGCAACACCCGCAGCAAACAAACTGCGAATTGATTCCGCCGAGAGCCAGGAGTTGTGACGCACAGGTTGCTCGATTGCGCGAAATGAAATTGCCGACAGCACCAGCGCTGCAACCACGATCCACGCTTTCCCCCACGCAGACGGAGTTCCAAATCGTGCTTCAATCAATACGAGCAACGGCCAATGCCACAGGTATAACGAATAACTTCGCGCGCCAAGAAGTTGAAGCGGATCAATTGAGAGAAGAGATATCGGACCGAACTTTGCACTTCCCGCCACAAGCATCATCACTGTGGCAACAATTGGAAGCAACGCCGCATAACCAGGGAAAACCGTCGTCTCTGAAAAAATCACCGCAGCAAAAACGATTGCAACGAGTCCGATCCACCCACCTATTGCTCGCACCAGGTTTGGGATCTTGTCGAAACGAGTTCCCGCAAGCGCTAGCAATGCACCGGCACTGATTTCCCAAAACCGCGAATACGGAAGGTAATAGCCAGCCCCTGGGTGACCTTTGGTGATCAAAATTGACGTAATTAACGAAGCAGCCCCTGCAACAACTCCCACCCCAACGAGCCACTTCTTCCAATTGGCTTTTCCGTACTTCACCGCACCAAACACCACCACTGGCCATAACAGATAAAACTGTTCCTCAACTGCAAGCGACCAAAAATGTCGCAGCGAAGATGGCGCAGTAACGCCAGATAGATAGTCCGATGTGCGAAAGTAAAGCACAATGTTGGCGCAGAAACCAAGTGCACCTAGGCCGACCGCACTAAGTTCTCGAATTTTTCCCGGCTCAAGCATGAACAGGCCAGCGACGACCGTCGCGAGCGTCACCAGAATGGACATTGGCAAAATTCGCCGCGCACGCCGCGCCCAAAAATTTCGCAGATCAATCGAGCTGCTCTCACCCGCTTCGTCGATGAGTAACTGGGTGATAAGAAATCCAGAAATAACAAAAAATACGTCTACACCGATGTACCCGCCAGACAACCAAGGCACCCCAGCATGGTTTAACACCACCAGCCCAACGGCAAGTGCACGCATGCCTTCAATGTCGGTACGGCGCGTTCTCACTGGAGTGACGCTACCAATCGGGGCTACATTGTGCGAATGGACAACACACAAACTGCAGTGTTCGGCATGGGTTGCTTCTGGGGAGCCGAGCGCTTGTTTTGGTCATTGAACGGCGTTTCAGAAACCGCTGTTGGATACGCGGGAGGCGTAACAACTAATCCTTCTTACAAGTTGGTGTGCAGTGGCACCACACATCACGCCGAAGTGGTACTTGTAAAGTTTGATCCAGCGGTTATCCCTTATTCAGAGTTGCTCGGTGTGTTTTGGGAAAACCATGACCCAACCCAAGGCATGCGTCAAGGCAACGATTTTGGAACGCAATACCGCAGCACCATTTACACAACGAACGATGAGCAGGCTGCAGTTGCCAAGTCGTCCTGCAGCAGTTTTCAATCTGGCCTAACCGCTGCCGGATATGGGGCAATTACGACCGAAATTGCGCCACTTGACACGTTCTACATTGCAGAGGAATACCACCAGAAGTACTTAGCAAAGAATCCTGATGGTTACTGCGGTATTCGCGGCACAGGCGTTACCTGCGCATCAGGTGTTTGACGCGTCGTAAATTCCTTGAATTGCTGAATTCAGTAACTCATCAAATTCTGCATCGGACTGTTTTGCCGACAAGCCTTCTGTGAGTGCGCGCGAGAAACTGGCAATCACACCTTTGTTCTTCGCAAGAGCAACGTTTGCATCGGCACGGCTATAGCCGCCAGAAAGCGCAACGACACGAACAACACGTGGGTGCGCAACAAGTTCGTCAAAGAATCCAGCAACGTTTGGAAGTGTGAGCTTCAACATCACGTTTTGATCTGCTGACAGCGCGTTCAGCTCCGACAAGATTGCGGCCTTCATCAAAGCTTCTGCTTCTGCTTTTTGTGGACTCTTAATATCAACTTCTGGCTCAATGATCGGCACTAGACCAGCAGCGATGATCTGCTTGCCAACTTCAAATTGCTGACTGACAACTGCTTTGATTCCCTTTTCGTTAGCCAACTTGATGACCGAACGCATCTTGGTTCCGAACACACCGTGCTGTTTTGCGCGCTCAAGCAACGCGTTCAGTTCTGGCATCGGCTTCATTACTTGCACGCCGTCAACTTCCTCTGCCAAGCCCTTATCAATCTTCAAAAACGGAACAACGCCCTTGTTTTCCCACAAGAACTCTGCAGAGCCTTTGCCATCAATCTTGCGATCCATCGTCATCTCAAACAAAATGGCACCCAATACTCGTTCGCCAGAAAATGCTGAGCTTTTGATGATTCGAGTACGCATTGCATGAATGAGGTCATACATCTGCTCGTCACCTGAATACTCGCTCTCTTCAATGCCGTACAGCATCAAAGCCTTAGGTGTGCTGCCACCACTTTGATCGAGTGCCGCGATAAAACCTTTGCCACTCTTCACCTTTGCAAACTGTTCGTTATTCATTCAAGAGCTCCTTATATACAGATGTCAAGAGTGTAATTCGCCAGGCGTTACCCCTAAAGGCGGCAACTTCTCCCCACGACCGATTGGGAAATAACGGTGGTGCCACTGCCCCGTCAATTCATAGATCGCGCTACCTCGCTGACCATCCGAAGTGGTGACCTGCATTTCAGATAGGCCACCACCCAACACGTTCGGGGTCTTTAATGAAATGCCGCTATAGCGCTGCGCCCATCTGCCCGATCCTTCAACGACAATCTTGCGTCCACCTTCAAGGGTGAACGTCAGGACGCCAGCAAGACCAGCAACTTCTTCGCCAAATTGGCCGTAGGAAACTTCGTTGCCTTTGGCATCTTGCCACTGGAGGTCGTGATCGAATGCGATGACCGGTATCGGGTTTCCTCCGCCAACTGGAGCAAAACATCCGTCGGTGTACACGCGAGCACCATTTGGATACTCCCAGTGCCACACCTGCAGAAAACCCTCTTCAAGTTGAATTGGCGTCCACATCCACATTGGGCAACGGTTATGTACGCGCACACCCCACGAATGGTCACGCTGTCCCCACCAGTTATCGACTTCATAGGTTTTTCCGTTGTGTATATATGTGCCGTTGTAGGTACCGCTCTGAAACATGTGCGTCTGATCCCACACCACTTCGTTGCCAGCTTTCATCGTTCCTCGTCGCAATTGATACGGGGCAGTTCGTGCGGTGAACGTGATGTCGAGTTCAACTGGCGTTGCATCCGACTTACGCGCGAGCAAATGAATCTTCTTTTTTGGTTCAACAATGTCAATTGTGATTGGACCAACGTTCCAATTATTTGGGTCTGCGGCCGTGGTGCGTGCGTGACGCGCCATCACCGGAGTGCTGCCAACGCGACCGAGCTGCAATGAATCCATTTCGTTATGTGCAGGAAAATGCGCAAGCGTCAGAATAAGTACGTCACCTGGTTCATTGCGCTTGTGCATAATAAAAAACAAACTTTCGCGCCAGCTGTCGTTGTGATGCACAACATTGCGGAATGGTTCCGGAAGTTGATGACCAAACCGTTCGTCTTCTGCGTCAAAAAGTGCCATTAGTTTTCCTATCTAAAGAGAGACAATGTTTCTAAATCAATCATTTGCTGTCCGTGACGATTCGCCATCGCGGCAAACATCGCGTCTCCGCGCTCTGTCTGTTTCACCAACATTGATGCAACGATGGCCATGATGTAGCCAGATGTTGCAAATAGTCGATATTGGTCCCACACCTCATTCCACGTCAGAAATATTCCTGCTTGAGATAAGCCGTCGTGATACCGATGAACAAGATCGGCTTCAATTTCGCGTCGTTGTTCGGGGATGAAACTTGCGCCAATGAAATATGCAAGATCAGTTGCGCCTGCAGAAATGCTGGCAGTTTGCCAGTCAACCACCTTCACATGTGTTCCGTGCGACGATTCGGTGAATAGCAAATTGTCGAGGCGGAAATCGCGGTGCACGATAGTTTCATTATTTGGAAAAGCACGGTCGTAGCCATCGATATTTGCAACAAGCTGTGCTCCTAGCTCCAACACCTCTGCACTCACAAGAGACGAGAACCGCGCGGAAAAACCGGTAAAAACTGATCGCAATAAGTCACGCGTGCCTTGCGAGCTTTCCATGGTGTGCCGAGGCATCCAACTCAGCGTGTCCAACTGTGAAGAGTTCCAAAGTGGTGCATGCAGTTGAACAAGTTCGTCAATTGCTGCACGAGCTTGTTCCACCGTTGCACCAACTATTTGGTCACCTTGCTTGCCACTGACAATATCCTCAAGCACCAACACAAAGTCATCACTTGGTGCATCAAACCACACATGCAGACATTTGGGAGCGCTTACACCAACTAAAGAGCACACATGCGTGTAAAAACCAGTTTCCAGTTCGTAACAACGTGTGATGCGCGAGGCGGCACGACTACTTTCGCTCTGCGAAGGCACCTTCACGACGACAGATGGTGGTAATTGTCCATGAGTGCCATAAGCAAACGACACTCGGAAACTCTCAGCCATTTGCCCAGTGCCAATGGGCGTAATCGATTCGATCTTCAATCCAGACTCGCCAAGGTGCTGCGCAAGATATTCACCGCTCACGCCCTCATGCAATGACACTTCCCCCACGCACCAAACCCTAGACCGAGGTTCACCGCCGTCTAGCAACGGACCAACCCCAGGTGAAATCTTGGGAAACTCGCCGCAGATCGGGAGTCCAATAATTAGCGTGATCACCATGACGTTTGAGTCGGGCACCTTGACCCCAGAACAGATTGCCCAGTTCAACGACCTTGGATGGCTGATAACCCAAACTCTTGATGAAAACCAGACCGCTGCGCTTCAAACATGGGTACAAGAAATCCAGAACCTTCCTGACACGGGACCATGGTTGCACTACCGCGAGCTAACGGAGCATGGTCCAAAACTATGTCGAACTGAATACTTCACGCCTTCGCATGAAGGGTTTCGCAAATTTCTCACCCAAGGCGCAATGGTCAACACAGCCTCATCACTTCTAGGCGAACAAGCTGTCTTGTACAAAGAGAAAATTAATTACAAATTAGTTGGAGGCGCTGGTTACTCACCACATCAAGATGCCCCTGCCTACCGTTTCGTTGATATTCATCTTTCATGCATGGTTGCAGTTGACGACGCAACAATTGAGAATGGCTGCCTTGAAGTTGTCTCGGGAATGCACAGAGAAATTTTGCCTATGGACGACGAAGGATGTATTGCTCAACATGTTGTAGATGCAATGGAATGGTTCCCTGTTGAGTTGCGTGCCGGTCAAACGCTGTGGTTCCATTCTCGCACTCCACACAGAAGCGGCGACAACAACTCGAAACGCGATCGCCGTGCGTTGTACCCGACGTACAACGCCTTGTCCGAAGGCGATCTGCGTGAACCGTATTACGCGCAGAAATTTCAAGAATTCCGAGAATCAAAAAATTCAGATAAAAAAGTAAGAGTCTCTCTTATAAACGACTTTCGAGGAAGGCCAGTTTCACATGATCAATGAAATAGCAAACCTGTTCACCACTTGGGGAACTCAAAAATATGACGAATGTGTTTCACAACTTGAGCATGCATTGCAATGCGCAGTGCTCGCTCAAGACGCAGGCGCAACCGACGAGCTCATTATCGCAGCCTTGTTGCACGATGTTGGCCACTTACTGGCACTTGAATCAAAGGCCGGAAATGTCAATATTTCCGTGAACGACAAACACGAGTCGACTGCGGTCAAGTACTTGGCCAAAAGTTTTGGTCCACGCGTTACTGCGCCAATTGCCTTGCATGTCGAAGCAAAGCGCTACCTCTGCGCGGTTGAAGCAGATTACTTTTCAACACTTTCTGCCGGATCCGTTCGCAGTTTGGAAATTCAGGGTGGAATCATGAACCACGAAGAAGTCAAGCGATTCGAATCGATACCAGGTTTCGCAGACGCCGTGTCATTACGTCGCTGGGACGAAGGCGCAAAGCTACTCAATCACACGTCACCAGAATTTTCTACATTCGTTCCAATCATGGAGCGAATTTCACTCGCTAGCTAGGTTTATCCCGCAAGCTCTACTGCGTAAGTTTCTCGAACATGTTCTACGTTTGATTGGCGACCAATCCCGAGATAGGCAACATCTGTTCCAGTAAAGTCGATTTTGGCCCAGATGTTTCTGCCATCAACAATCACTCCATCACCGACCAATTCAGTCATGCGCTGAACGTCAATGGCTCGGTATTCAGACCACTCCGTAACAAGAAACAGCACGTCAACGTTGGCAATGGCTGCATACGGATCGTCAACAATGTGAAACAAATCTGGTGACAGACTGCTGTACATCGGAAGCCACTGCACCACTGGGTCATGAGCCACAATCGATGCTCCTTCGGCAAGAAGAGCATGAATGAGATGCAATGCCGGAGCTTCGCGAATGTCGTCGGTGTCTGGCTTGAACGCGAGTCCCCACACCGCACAGCGTTTACCCTTCAACGAGCCCAATACTTCACGTGCCTTATCGATCAACACTGACTGCTGGCGAGTATTTACCTCAATCACAGACTCAATGAGCGGTAGATCGCAATTGAAATCAATTCCCATTGCACGAATTGCTCGCAAATCTTTCGGAAAACAACTTCCTCCAAAACCTGCACCCGCATTAAGATACTTTGAGCCGATGCGAGGGTCTGCTGCCATTACGCGCTGAATCTCGCAAATATCTGCCCCGACGATATCTGATAGGCGCGCCATTTCATTCATGAACGAAATTCGTGTCGCCAACATGGCGTTCGCTGCGTATTTGCACATTTCCGAAGACTGCGTAGACATCTTCATGAGCACGCCATCGGACTTGCACAACGGTTCGTACAACAAACCAAGAACATCACCTGCCCACTCATCGCTTACCCCGATCACGATGCGATCTGGAACCATAAAGTCACGGACTGCGTCACCCTCTTTGAGAAATTCCGGATTAGATGCGACCGAGAATGCAATCAAATCACCGCGACGGTTGAGTTCATCTTGAATCGCTTCATGCACTAACTCTGAGGTTCCAACCGGCACCGTACTTTTCACTACAACAACTGCACGATGCTTAATGTGCTTTCCAATTGATGTCGCAACAGACAGCACTTGCGACAGGTCTGCGGCACCACTGGAAAGCGGTGGAGTGCCAACTCCAATAATGATGACCTGTCCATGGTCAATTGCCGTTGTTAGTGAGCTCGTAAAGTGAAGATTTCGAGAAGCAACTCCTCGCGAAATCATTTCAGGCAAACCGGGTTCGAAAAATGGCACTTCCCCATTTGTCAGGCTTGAAATCTTCTTCTCGTCAACGTCTACGCACAGCACATGGTGCCCGATTGCAGCCAACCCGGCAGCGGTAACTAAACCCACATAACCGGCACCGAATACTGATACGCGTAAGGCATTGTCCATTTATGCGGCCATTTCTCTTTGGCTATCTACGGTTCTCACCAACGTCAGTCGTCGCACTTGTGTGCCTGCGAGCCAACTAAACGTAAAATTTCGAGATTCATTCACTACATCGCCACCCACGCGTCGGAGGCTTAATAACCGTTTGCCGCCAATGGCATTCATTTCGCCGAAGTATGCATTGAGTCCATGTCGCCGACACATTGCATCTGAGTGACCTCGTAACATTCGAGCCGCAAAAGCATCGTGGTTTGCACTATTTACATTCAGATGTGCATGAGCATGAACGTCATTGGGCAGCGTGTTTCTGCTGCGAAAAATAGCGAATGAGTCACAAATTCTGAACCAATAGAACCGACGTGACTCAACATTGGTTCGGAACGTAATTAATGCAAACAACACCCCAAGAGCCAGAAGTATCAACTTTCGATTTTGGTACTTCTTAAACGACTTGGCGTCGGCGCAGAACAAGCCATACCCAATAACATTTCCATCACGTTCCACAACAACTGCATCGTCAATTCCATGAGAGAGGTACCAACCAAGGCCAAGCTCTTCGTATCGACTTGCACACGACAGTGTGAATGGCAAAGGCTTGCCTATCGACACCGTTTCCCAAAACAACGCACGTATGCGGCTCTCGTAGCCTTTAGCCGAAAGCGTCTGGATCATGCTGCTGCCTCCCACGAATGGCTGATGAGAGAGGTATACAAGCTAAGAAACTGATCTGCACAGGTATCCCATCTCAAATCACGCGCACGCTGCACACATCGTTTGCGCATCAATTCTCTGCTCTCAAGCAGCAAGAGCATGAACGCATCTGCGATCATTGCCCCACTTGGTTCAACAGCCAAGCCACAACCGCCAATAATGAGCTCAATACCTGCACCTTTGTTGGCAACAATTACCGGAGTGCCACAGGCAAGCGATTCCAAAATACTGAGACCAAATGTCTCATATGGGCTCGGTGCAATAGTGACGTCCGCCGATGACATGAGGGCGGCAAGTTCATTTCGATCTGCAACACGGCCAACGAATTCAACATTGAGTCCGTCCACCATCCTCTGTAGCTTTTTCCG
Organism: Acidimicrobiaceae bacterium; assembly: GCA_947487095.1. The sequence continues at coordinate 8,759 of CANKVI010000016.1, forward strand.
CATTGGTCCATCGCCTGCAAATACAAACCTTGCCCGCACACCCCTCAGCGCGAGCTCTCGAGCCGCAGCAACCACAACATGCGGACGCTTCTCAAACGACAGTCGGCCCGCGAACAGCACAATTGGAATTTCTGAAATTTCAATACTTGCTTTGCGAGGATAAAAAACGTCGTGATCCACTCCCAAAGGAATAACCCAGAGCTTGTCTGCTACATCGCTAAATTCATCGGCTGAATACTTACTGGCGCAGACCACTGCATCTACCTGAACCTTCATCTTTTGAATGATGGGAAGAATGATTCGGGAAATTGGAAGCCAATTTGGGAAACGCTCGTGAACCACATCGGTAATCCGCTCATGAGAAAAGAGCACAGTTCGTATTCCATGTGCTTTCGCCCACAATGGAACCCAAGCAAGCGTCGTCTTGTCTGACACTTCAATAATGTCTGGCTGTAATTCCAGCAAAGCCTTTTGCAACGCTTTACGTCGCACAATTGCTCGATATCCGCCCGAAAACGGCACACGAATGCCTCGAACCTGAACGTAAGTTCGCAGCCCATCCCCCCATGTTTTGCCATGTTTGCCGGGAGTTACCAACGTGCATTGGTGACCTCGAGCTACATATTTCTGCCCAATAGATTCAAGAGCAAAGCGCTGGCCTCCAGACGTTGGAGTTACAAAGTTCGCTAATTGGACAATGTGCACTAGGCGATCCCACCTAATTGACGAACTTCATGAACAGCTTGTTGCGAAACTCGAGACTGATCAATGAATTGTTCGTACGTACGTGTTGTGTATCCCTTTGTGATTGCTAAATCAATAATGTGCAGGATTGCACTACGCAAGCGCGTATCGGCAAGATCTTTAGGATGAATTGCTACGCGAAGAGGCAGGCGCGCAAACATCAAAACTCGCGCTAAGACAACTGTGGCCTTAGCTATCAGTCCACTCCACTTTGATTCAGGTCGCTGACACACAACGGGTGCAAAGATTTCCTGACGGCGTACCAAGTCGGTAACAAATAGATGATTATTTGTGTAATCAAGTCCTATTTCGTGCAACTCGTAGCGCACTTCTTTGGACATCAACCAGCCAGGAGCAATGAACCCTGAAGGTGTGAATCCCACTACGCCGAGTGTGTGGAGACCAAGATGCAAGCGTTCCGCTGCTTCATCGGTGTTGAGATTGAAGAACTCCTGACATCCGCGTGCAAAGAATGATCCAAATACCGATGATTTTGAGGAATCAGCCTTCTTCTGTTCAAATGTATGCGTCCAACCATGTAACACCACTTCGTGCCCATGGTTTACGCATGTATGCAACCACTCGTGCATGTGTGAGTCTTCTGAAAAATTCATGCCATTCCAGCGACCCGCAACTACCAACAGCGAAACTGCAACATCACGAGATTCCAATTCATCCATCCATCTACGTGACACTTCTGCAGTTGAAGGCCCAACATCATGAAGCGAAACAATCAGTGACTTCACGAGGCAACCCCGCGATAGGCGAACGACATACCTTGTGTTACTGAGTAATAGTGACCAATGAGTTCTTCCATGATGGATTCCCATGTGCGGTGTTGCACGGATTGACGTGCATTGCTGGCGCACTGGAACCGAACTCCTTCATTGACAACCAATTCCTGAACGCTTTCCACCAGGGTGTTCTTCCGCTGTGGTGTCCACAAAAAGCCGTTCACTCCATGTTGAACGAGATCGAGCGGCCCACCTACTGCAGGTGCAACGACTGGGGTTCCAGAGGAGAGCGCTTCTTGCACAGACTGACAAAAAGTTTCGTCAACTCCGGTGTGAGCAAAAATGTCGAACGACGCATACATTTCCGAAAGTGTTTTTCCTGAAGCAAAACCGGTGAAAATGGCTGACGGCATGAGTCGCTCAAGTTTTTTGCGAACAGGCCCATCGCCAACAATTACCACCGAGACATTTGGCAGCGAGCACACATCGACCAATCGCTCTACCTGTTTTTCTCGTGCAAGACGACCAACAAAGCCAACGACAATTTTTCCTTCACCACCCAGTGAATTGCGTAGTTCTTCATTTCGATGAACTGGATTGAATCGTTCCGTATCAACACCACGCATCCAACGCACTGCGTTGTCAACTCCATGCCGACGTAAATCCCAAACAGCAGACGTTGACGGGGCAAGTGTCACATCGGCTTTCTTATGAATTGCCGCAACGTATTTCCATAATGCCGGAGAGGTTGCGCCAAGTCGATATTGCTTCGCGAATCCGGCGAGATCAGTTTGATAAATCGCGACACATGGAATGTTGAGTTTGCGCGCCACCCTTCCTGCCCAGGCACCAAGAACCGCAGGTGCAGCGAGATGAATGACATCAGGATTTATTGCGCGAATCGCTGCTTCAAGCGCCTTTTGTGGTCGAGAGATCCGAAGTTCTTCATAGCCTGGAAACCCAAACGAGTTCATACGCACAACTGGTACTCCCGCTTCCGTATCGGAACCAGGACCAGGTGCAATCACAACAGCTTCGTGACCGTTGCGTGTGAGGTACTCAATAGTGCGAAGCACCGAGTTGGTGACCCCATTGACATGCGGCAGAAAACTTTCAGCAACGATGGCGACCCGCAATTTTGGGGTACTAGTGGTGGACACATTCCCGAACTGCAGGATTGGAACAGTCGTCACTACCTAAAAATATGAAACGACTGTGAACACACTGATTACAGAGAAATAGCAAGAGATGTAGTTCAGGCAAACTTTTTATGAACTAATTTGCCTTGGCCAATTCGCTTCGTACCCAGGTTCCGATGAGCTCAATGGCATACACCACCACAAAAATAGAAAAGATAACCGCTCCGGTTGTGCCGAATTCGAATACTCGAATGGAACCCAAGAGCAAGAATCCAATTCCGCCCCCGCCAACAATTCCAAGCACTGTCGACGACCGCAAGTTGACGTCCAGCATGTACAGAATTTGGCTGACCAATGCAGGCATTGCCTGCGGCAACACCGATCCGAAGAGCTCCTGAACCCTGGTTGCCCCTGTAGCAAAAATGGCTTCACGAGGGCTCGGGTCTACTTCTTCAAATGTGTCAGCAATCAGTTTGGACATGAAAAATGCCGTCACGAGCGTGAGTGCAAGCGTTCCTGGGACCGGTCCAAGGCCCATAGCGCTGACGAAGAGCACGGCGATGATCAATTCTGGGATGCCTCGAAACAACACCAACATTGACCGTGTTCCAACAAACACTGCTCTCCGCGCAACGATGTTTCTAGATGAGAGCAAACCCAATGGAACTGCAATTAACAAGCCGAGAGTAGTTGAGATGAAAGCAATGGCAATGGATTCGGACATGCCAGTAATGAGTTCACTTCGTGCAGTCGCGAAGTCAGGTGGAACGAGATCGGCGACAATTCTCCACGCATCATCTAAATACCCAAGCGAACTCAAGATCGGCATGTTGATCGTTCCAAGAGCGATAACCAGCATGATCACATAGGCCCACACACTGATGATGCGGGATTTTCTCTCAGAAGTCATTGGTGGCACCAATGAGCGCATCGTCACAGCGTCAACGAGCAACGTGCGATCCTTGCGAGTGCGTCGGATCGCTCGTTCCGACTGGTTTCGAACTGTCACCACAGAAGAGCTTCGCTCACCAAGAATGGAGGCACGCACACGTGATGAAAAGAACTCGATCGCAAGAATCACAATAAATATCACTGACACCGCTGCGAGAGCACTTGGATAATCAAGTGAGCGAAGTGCAGTTTGAATAATAAATCCGATACCTCCAGCGCCAACCAAACCCAGTACTGCAGACCCGCGTACATTGATGTCTAAGCGATAGAGAGCGGTTCCCACCATTGCTGGTGTGGCCTGCGGGAGGATTGAGGCAAAAATTGCCTGCCACTTAGATGCACCTGTCGAAACGCTCGCCTCTCGAGGCATTGCGTCCGCATTTTCTAACGCATCGGCAAACATTTTTCCGATCATTCCAATGGAGTGGAGTCCGAGCGCCAAAATTCCCGCCAGTGGCCCAATCCCAAATGCACGCACGAAGATTGCAGCAAAAATCAGATCGGGAATTGCTCGCGTCAAGGTAATGATTCCGCGACAAAGCGCAAATACGAATGCATTCGGTGTCGTGTTTTTCGCAGCGCCGAAAGACAACGGGAAACTAATTAATACTGCGATGGTGGTGCCCAATAACGCCATCCATAGTGTCTCAATTGTCGCCGACACAATGCTGTTCAATAAGTAAAAATCTGGTGGAAGCATTCTTGCTAACAATGCAGATACATCGCTAATCCCACCAAATAACCCGGCAAAAGACATGTTGATATATCGCCATGACCAAATTGTTGCAGCAACATAAGCCACAAAAACAATGAGGAGTTTAAAATTACGCGACGTAAACGGCGGGCTCAGGCGGCGTTGCTCAACCACAATTGAAGACATCGTGACTACGAGTTCGAAATCGGAATTGACACGTTTTCACCCGATGTTGGTGTTTCAGCAACATCTACTCGCTGATAGACATCCATCACATCTCGCTGGTCAAGACCAACAGCACTTCTGTCAAGAACAACTCTGCCTGCACGAAGACCAACAATTCGGTGTGCCCAACCAAGGGCAAGTTCCACCTGGTGAAGAGTACAAATCACCGTCATGTTTTCTTCTTTTGCAATTGTCAACAGCAATTCAAGTACTTGCCCTGAAGATTCCGGGTCCAACGAAGCAACTGGTTCATCTGCAAGAAGCATTTGCGGCTGTTGCATCAAACTTCTAGCGATGGCCACGCGCTGCATCTGCCCGCCTGACAATGTGTCTGCACGCTGATACGCCTGATCGGCTAAGCCAACGCGATCTAAATGATCAAAGGCAAGCCGGCGAAGTTGCTTGGGATACGAGCGCACACCGTATCGTGGCCAATTCAGTCG